>NZ_JBHWUI010000081.1:0-39571 GCF_042737525.1 Kitasatospora sp. NPDC059973
GCCGGGGGACGCGCTCCCGGCCCGCCGCCCGGCCGCCGTCAGCCGTCCTCGCCCAGGTAGTGGAAGCCCGGGCGGGGGTGCATCAGGAACTCGTGGTGCGAGATGTTCCACGCGTAGGCGCCGGCCATCGCGAAGAGCACCCGGTCCGCCGTCCGCAGGCCCCGCGCCGCCGGGGCGGCGTGCGCGAGGACGTCCTTCGGGGTGCAGAGCTGCCCGGCCAGGGTGGCCCGGCCGGTGGTGACGGCCGGGCGCGGCCACGGGTGCGGCCAGGCGTCGACCGGCAGCACGGCGAACGGCTGGTCGTGCCCCCGGGTGGCCGGGGTGCGCAGGTGGTGGGTGCCGCCGCGGACCACCGCGAAGTCCTCGCCGTGGCTCTGCTTCACGTCCAGCACCTCGGTGGCGTACCAGCCGCAGTACGCGGTCAGCGCGCGGCCCGGCTCGATCCGCAGGATCGGCCCCGGGTGGCGCTCCAGCAGCTTCGCCAGGCCCTCGCCGAAGGCCGTCCAGTCGAAGCGGGCCCGGGGGTCCGCGTAGTCGACGGCCATGCCGCCGCCCACGTTGACCTCCGCCAGCGCGAACCCGTGCCGCCGGGCCGTGCGGGCCGACCACTCGACGATCTGCCCGGCGACGGCGAGCTGCTCCGCCGCCGCCAGCCCGCTCGCCAGGTGGGCGTGCACGCCGCGCAGCCTCAGCCGGGGGAGCAGCGGGCCGAAGGGCCCGGCCGGGTCGGTCAGCAGCCGGGCGCAGGCCTCGGCGCGGTCCGGGTCCAGCCCGAACGGGGTCGGGCGGCCGCCCATCGCGAGCGCCACCGTGTCCAGCGCGCCCGCGCCCACCGGCAGGTTGACCCGCAGCAGGACGTCCACCGCGGCGTCCGGCCGGTCGGTCAGGGCGGCGGCGAGCCGGTACAGCTCCTGCTCGCTCTCGACGTGCCAGCGGTGCACCCCGGCGTCCAGGGCGGCCACGATCTCGGCGGGCGTCTTGCCCGGTCCGCCGAAGGCCAGCGGCGCGTCCGGGACGGCCTGCCGCACGTGGGCCAGCTCGCCGCCGCTGGAGACCTCGTAGCCGTCGACGGCGGCCCGCAGCGCGGCCAGCACGGGCGCCTCCGGGTTGGCCTTGGCGGCGTAGTACAGCTCGACGCGGGCGGGCAGCGCGGCCCGGACGGCGGCGGCGTGCGCACGCAGCGCCGCCAGGTCGTAGACGTACGCGGGCAGCGCCTCCGGGGCGAGCGCGGCGACGTGCCGGCGGACGGCGTCGGTCATCGGTGACTCCAGGTGGGGACGGCGGCGGCGGTCGGGCGGTGGGCGGGGCTGCGTCGCACCCGGTCGGCGGTCGGGCGGCGGGCGGGGCTCACCGGCTGCTCCAGGCCGGCGTGCGGGCGGCCGGCAGGCGCAGCCGCGCGGCCTCCGCCAGGACGGAGCCGGCCAGCGGCGAGGGCAGCCGGACGTAGCCCGCCTCGCGGTCGGGCCGGCGCTCCCAGCGGGTGAGCAGATTCGCCTTGGCGGGCAGCGGCACCCCGGCCAGCAGGGCACGCAGCCGGGGTGGGCGGCCGTGCGCGTCGGCGTACTCCTGCAGGGTGTCCCGGACGGCCTCCCACAGGGCGCCCTCCGCCTCCGGGTGGCGGTCGGCGAGCGCGGCCAGCAGCTCGGCGACGTGGTTGACCAGCAGGCAGTAGACGACCCGGTCCCAGCCGCGCTCGGCGTCGTAGGCCATCGGGCCGGCCACCTCCGGCGGCAGCGCGGCGAGCAGCGCGGCATTGCGGTCGGGCACGAGCTTGGTGCCCTCCAGGTCGCGGAAGAGCACCTGGGCGGGCCGCCCGGCGGCGTCGACGCCGATCAGCACGTTCTGCAGGTGCGGTTCCAGCACCACGCCGTGGTCGAAGTAGGCGGCGAGCACCGGCGGGACGAGCAGCCGCAGGTAGTCCGTCCACCAGGCGAGCGCCTCGCCGGCGTCGGCGTCCTCGCCGAGCAGCCGCGAGATGTGCGCGGAGCTGGTCGGGTGCTCGTCGGCGACGGCGGCGGCCAGCAGCGGGGTGACGCCGGGCCGCAGCACCCCGGCGAAGCCCTCGCGGACGATCAGGCCGAAGCCCTCGTACAGGGACCGGTCGGGGAGGCCGTCCGCGCCCGGCAGGGCCAGCGTGCGGAAGGCCGGTTCGCGCAGCATCGCGGCGTTCGGGTACCGCTCGGCGAGGTCGCCCAGCGCGGGGGCCAGCAGCCGGGTCAGCGCGACGGCGCCGGTCAGCTCGTACGCCGCGTTCTTGCGCAGGCAGTTGGTGATCCGCACGTTGAGGCTGAACTTCAGGAACGCGCCCGCGCCGTGCAGCGTGCGCACCGAGGCGGTCGCGGCGAAGGGCTCACCGCCGGGCCCGAGGTCCACGACGTCCCGGCGCTCCAGGGCGCCGCGCAGCAGCGGGTGGTGGGCGAGGAGTTCGTACTGCCAGGGGTGGACGGGCAGCAGCCGGTAGCCGACCGGGGCCCGGCCCAGGCCGTCCAGCAGCGCCGTCGCCGAGGCGTCCAGCGAGGACTCCGCGATCAGCTCCCGCCGCACGGCGAGGTGCCGCAGCCGGAACGCGGCGCGCGACTCGGGGGCGTAGGCGCGCCAGTCGCCGCGCTCGGCCGAGCGGGACTTGGGCGCGGGGTGGAAGCGGTGGCCGAACAGCAGGGCCTGCTCGGACTCCAGGTAGCGGTCCGGGCCGGGGGCCGGCCGGTTCTCCAGCCCGGCGCGCACGCCCGCGTGACTGGACGTCAGCTGGTCGAGGAACTCCTCGTTCACCGTGCCGGTGCGCAGCTCCAGCTCGTCCTGGACGTGTCCGGCGAGCTCCCGCCAGGCCAACGGGACCCAGCCCGCGGCCCGTTCCTCCTCGACCGGACCGGTGAAGCGGTGCGCGCCGAGCAGCGAGGTGCGGCGCAGCGCGACCCGGAGCAGGACGCCCCGGCGGGGCAGGCGCAGCAGCAGCCGACCGTCGGTGACCGCGGTCTGGTGTTCCGGTCCCGAGACCTCCCGCAGCAGGCAGTTGAGCAGGGTGTGGGCGACCGCGTCGTCGGGGGTGGGCAGTTCGTGGTCGGTCAGGTCGTGTGTCATCGGCGACTACTCCAGCGGATGCGGGTCGGGAAGACGAGTGTGGCGGCCGCGGTGGCGGCCAGCAGTGCGGCGGCGGTGCCGACCAGCACGGGGGCGGCGGCGCCGAAGCGGCCGTTGGCCAGCGCGGCGACGGCGCCGGCGGCCACCGCGCCGCCCTTGGAGACGAATTCGAGGGTGCCGAACATCCGCCCCGGTGCCCGGCCGCGGGCGGCCTCGGCGGCCAGCACGGAGAGGCAGACCAGGCCGAGGGTGAGCCCGGCCCCGAGCAGCAGCCGGACGGCGACGAACGCCACCAGCGAGTGCGCGGCGGCGTGCCCGGCGAGGCCGAGCGCGACGAAGCCGAAGCCCAGCGCGATGCCGGCGTGCGGGCGGGCGAGGAAGGCGGTGTGCGTACGGGCGGCGAACGCCAGGTAGCACAGGTGCGGCAGGGCGAACAGGATGCCGGTCGTCGTGCCCGAGACCCCGGGCAGCCGCTCCTGCGCCAGGGATATCAGATAGGGGAACGAGATGATGGTGGCGAAGACGAACACGAACTCGAAGGTGTAGAGCAGGCCGATCGGGGCGGGTCGGGCGGCCGCGGCGGTGGGGGCCCGGTCGCTGCCGGGGCCGCTGCCGGTGTCGGTGGCCGGGCCGCCGCCCCGGGCGGCCGGGTCGGGCTCCGGCAGGAGCGACAGGAACAGGGCCGCGGTCAGCGGCAGGACGGCCATCAGCAGGTACTGCCGGTGCGGGTCGATCCACGGGGAGAGCGCGCCGACCAGGATCGGCGCGGCGACCAGCGCGGCCCGGGCGCTGCCCTGCATCAGGGTCAGCGCGAGGGAGAGCTTCGAGCCGTCCAGGGCGGCCGCCAGGTAGCCGTTGGTGGCGGCGAAGGTGCCGCCGAGGAAGCCCTGGAGGACGAGCGCGAGCGTGAACGCGGGCAGGCTGTCGGCGGCTCCGGCCAGCAGGAACGAGACGGTGAGGCCGAGTTGGGCGCGGAGCAGCAGCCGTTTGCGGCCGAACCGGTCGGCGAGCCGGCCCCAGAGCGGGGCGCCGAGGGCGCTGAACACGGTCGGGACGATGTAGAGCACGCCCGCCCAGCGGCCCTGCGGGTCGCCGAGGGCCGGGAGGATGGCCGTCAGGTAGGGCGGCAGGCCGAGGGCGGCGAAGGAGGCGACGAAGTAGCAGGCGGCCACCGCGTGCACCTGGCGCCGGCCGAGCCCCTCGGGGCGGGCGGTGCTGCCGGGGTGCTGTGGCAGGGTGTCGACGCTCATCGGGTGGCCCCGGCGCCGCCCGCCGGTGCTGCCGCGACGGCGTCCGGACGGAGGTAGTTGGGGCCGTCGGTGTAGTGCTTGTTGATGTCTGCGGCGCCCGAGCGCTGCTTGGTGAGCAGGGTCCCGGCGGTCACCATCGCCTTGACCGGCAGTCGCTCGGCGTCCAGCAGGGCGGCGCGCAGCGGTGCGCCGGCCGCCCCGATCCGTTCGGTGGCCTCCGCCAGCCGTCCGCGCAACAGGGCGAGCAGGTCGCCCAGTTCGGCGCGGCCGTGGGCGGCGAGGCCGAACGCCAGGGAGCCGGTGCAGAGGTGGCCGGTGATGGTGGCGAAGAGGTCGGTCAGCGGCCGGTCGCCGTCGCCGAAGATCCGGGCGTCGTCGAACTCCGCCGGGCCGGGGGCGTGTTCGCCCAGCGTGGCGGCGAGCCGGCCGGTGTGGATCCGCGGCCCGTCGTCGTCCTTGTAGAGCAGCCGCAGGCCGCCGTCCTCGTCGAACACCACCGAGGTGTTCTGCTGGTGGGACTCCAGCGCGATGCCGTAGCCGAAGAGCGTGGCCTGCCAGTCGAGCAGCAGGTCCAGCAGGGCGTCGTAGAGGGCGACCGGGTCGCCGCCGTGGAAGCGGTCGGCCAGGTGGTCGATCACCAGGCGTCCGCCGGGGGCGGGGGCCAGCAGGGCGGCCAGCGGGACGGTCACGGCGCGGTCCAGGCCGGCGTCGGCGGGGTAGCGGCGGAGCAGGACGGCGAGCAGTTCGTGGCCGGCGTGGGCCCAGCTCTGCTCGTCGGCGTGCAGGATCCGCTCGGCGAAGCGGGGTTCGCGAGCCAGCACGGCCTCGATCAGCCGCTGCCCGGCGGCGCCGTCGACCAGCGTCCCCGGCTTGATGGTGCGGCGGTTGAGCCGGCCCAGGGTGGCGGTGGCGAGCGGGAGTTTGAGGTGGTGGCCGGGGTCGTCGGCGACGGCCACGGTGCGCATGGAGAGGGTGGGCACGACGGTCAGGTAGGGCCGGTCGGCGAGGACCGCGCGGCCGTCGAGGCCGGCTGCCCGCAGTGCCTCGGCGAGCGGCCCGCCCACCGTGAGCGGGTGCACGGGCAGGGTGGTCCAGGCGTCGTCACCGCCCGCCAGGTCGAGGCCGAGCCAGCTCGGGGTGGGCCACCAGCTGGGCAGCGGCCGGTCGCCGTGCACGGTGAGGGCACCGGCCGGGACGGCGAGCCAGCGCAGTTCGAAGGCCGGGTGGAACTCTGGTGCGTAGGCGCGCAGCTGGGGCTCGGTGAGACCGGAGCGGCCGCGGGCGGTGGGGTAGACCGGGTGGTCGAGGTGGGCGGCCAGGGCGTCGTGCCCCAGGGCGGCGGCGGGGCCGCTCCAGCGGGCCGGGTCCGCGCCGTAGAGGTCGGTGAGGGCGGTGTGCACCTCGGCCCGGGTGCGCTCGTGCAGCTCCATGGTGGCGAGGGTCTGCCGGCACTCCTCGGTGAACGCCGCCCAGCCGGGCCGGTCCGCCGCCTCGGCGAGGCCGGTCAGGGCCGTCAGGACGGCCTCCAGCCCGGTCAGCGGGGCGCCGTCCAGCTCCAGCAGCGGGAGCCGGGCCGCGTACTCGCTCTGGAAGCCCTCGGCGACCACCGGCAGGGCGAGGCCGGCCGGGGCCAGCAGCAGCCAGCGGCCGTCCGCGCGGTCCTGCGGGGTGCTGCGGGTCCGCAGTCCGAGCACGTCCTCGCGCAGCAGCGCGGAGAGTACCCGCAGCGCCAACTGCTCGGCGGCGGTGGGGGTGCCGGGCCCGGCGTCGCGCGGCGGGGCGGGGCGGCTGGCGGCGCTCACGGGGTGATCTCCCAGCGATTGGCCGCGACGAAGCGGGCGACGGCGGCGTCCACGGCCAGCTGGTCGGTGCCGACGGCCCAGATCACGCCGAGGTAGTCCCGGTTGGTGTGGTGGAGCTCGTGGCGCTCACCGAGCGGGCGGACCGGCTGGTAGCTGAGGCGGACGCCGTCGCGCTCCTCGTGGTGCGGGCCGGGCGCGGCGGTGAGGGTGCCGGCCCGGTCCGCGCAGACCGCCTCGTTGCGGGCCCGCTTCGTGGTGGCCGCGCAGTGCTCCGTGAGGCCTTCGGGCAGCTCACGGCCGAGGTGCGCGGCGAGGATGTGCTCGAACAGCGGGATGTCGAGGATCTCGGCGAGCATCAGGTCGCACTGGTCGCCGATGGCACGGTAGTTGACCTCGATGATGCGCGCCCGGCCGTCCGGCTGCACGACGAACTCGGTGTGGCAGGCGCCGAGTCCGACGCCGACGGCGTCCAGCTGCGCGAGGATCTGCTCGACCACCGGCCGCGGGTGGTCGGGGACGAACTCCAGCATCTCCTCGATGAAGTGCGGGGGAGCGGAGAGTCTGGTCCGCAGCCCGCCGAGGACGTGCCGCCGCTTCCCGTCGCCGAGCGTCTCCAGGGTGCACAACTGCCCGTCCAGGAACTCCTCGACGACCAGCGCCGCGCCGGGCCGCCGGCGCTGGATCTCGGCGCAGCGCAGCTCCAGCTCCGCGCGGTCGCCGACCAGTGAGACGTCCTCGCTGGCGACGCCCTCGCGCGGTTTCACCACGGCCGGGAAGGGGACGTCGAACTCCCGCAGCGCGGAGGGGTCCTGGCCGGGGTCGAGCTCGAAGGAGCGGACGGCGTCCAGGCCGGCGGCGGTCAGGTGGCGGCGCAGCTCGCCCTTGTTCTTGGCCCGCAGGGCCGCCTTCCAGTCCTTGGCCGGCAGCCCGAAGTACTCGGCGGCCAGGGCGGTCTGGGTCTGCAGGTGGTCGCTGTTGCTGAACACCGCGTCGGGGGCCTCCCGCCGGGAGATCAGCCCGATCACCTCGCGGAAGTCCCGGACGTCGCACTCCACCACCTCCGGCGCGGGCACCAGCGCGGCGTAGGCGTTCCGGTGCGGCTCGGCGTGGTCGGTGAGCACCGTGACGTCGAGCCCGAGCCGTGCGGCGGCCGGGAGGAAGCCCTGGGTGACCGAGTCGGTGGGGTTGAGGGCGAGCAGGTAGAGCCGCATGTCGGGTCTCTCCGTGACGGGGGCGAGGGGCGAGGGGCGAGGGGCGAGCGCTGGGGCCGGGCGGCCGGGCGGGCGGCCACGCGGGGCGCGGGGCGGGGCGGTGGGCCTCCGCCCCGCGCACCCGGGGCGGGCGGCTACTTGGGCGCTTCGACGCCGGCGGCCTTGGCGATGTCGCCGAGCATGGCCTCGGCGGCCTGGACGCCGATGCCGGACATCCAGGTCTCGTCCGGCACGTTGAACACCTTGGCGTTCTTGACGGCGTTCAGGCCCTGCCAGACCGGCGTGCCCTGGACCTCGCTCTGCTTGGTCTTGGTCGGGTCGTCGGCGACGGTGACGAAGACCAGGTCGGCGTCGGCCTGGTTGATCTGCTCGGCGCTCACCTCGATGATGTTCTGGTCCACGTCCTGGGCGGCCGGGCGGCTGAGGCCGACGTCCTTCAGCACCACGCCGCTGTAGGAGGCCTTGGCGTAGAGGCGGGTCGGGCCTGCCACGAAGCGGACCACCGAGGCGGTCGGCTCGGTGCCGCCGTTCTTGGCCTTGATCGCCTCGCCGAGCCTGGCCGCGCGGGCCTCGTAGTCGGTCAGCGCCTTCTTGGCCTCGGCCTCCTTGCCGAGGGCCTGGGCGTAGAGGGCGAGGTTCTCCTTCCAGGGGAAGCCGGTGGTCTCGGCGAGCACGGTCGGCGCGATGGCGTTGAGCTTGTCGTAGACCTTGGCGTGCCGGACCTTCGAGGAGAGGATCAGGTCGGGCTTGAGGGAGGCGATCAGCTCCAGGTTCGGCTCGGCCATCGGGCCGACGTCCTTGGTGTCCTTGATCTTGTCCTTGAGGTAGTTCGGGAAACCGCCCTCGGTCTTCATGTGCGGGGACACCGCGCCGACCGGGGTGATGCCGAGCAGGGTGACGTCGTCCAGCTCGCCGCTGTCCAGCACCACGACGCGCTTGGGCCGGGCCTTGATCTCGGCCGTCCCGGCGGCGTGCGTGACGCTGCGCGGGAAGCCCGCCGCGGCGGGGGCGGAGGCGGCGTCCCCGGCGGGCTCGGCGCTGTCGCCGCCGGTGCTGCCGCAGGCGGCGAGCAGCGTGGTGGAGAGCGCGGCGGCGAGGAGCGCGGCGGGGACTCTGCGGGCGCGGGCGGAGCGGGTCATGACGGGTCCTTGTCTCTGGTGCGGGGGCGGGGGTGCCGGACGGCTGCGGGCAGCGGACGGCGGGGCAGGGCGGGGGCGGCGCGGCCCACGGGTGAGCGTGCCCACGGGTGAGCGGGGCCGGCCGCGGGGTGGTCGGGCGGGTCAGCGGGCGGCGGCCCGCCCGGTCCGGGCTCGCGGGACGACCAGCGGGGTGCCGGTCTCCGGGTCGGGCACGACCTGGCACGGCACCTGGAAGACGGCCTCCACCAGGTCGGCGGTCAGCACCTCGGCGGGCGGTCCGGCGGCGGCCAGCCGGCCGTCCTTGAGGACCACCAGGTGGTCCGCGTAGCGGGCGGCCTGCCCGAGGTCGTGCAGCACCATGACGACGGTGCGGCCGGCCTCGGCGTGCAGGTCGGCGACCAGGTCGAGGACGTCCAGCTGGTGCCGGAGGTCCAGGAAGGTGGTGGGTTCGTCGAGCAGCAGCAGGTCGGTGTCCTGGGCGAGCGCGAGCGCGATCCAGGCGCGCTGGCGCTGGCCGCCGGAGAGCCGGTCCACCTGCTGGTCGCGCAGGTCGGTGGTGCCGGTGCGGGCCAGCGCGTCCTCGACGGCGGCCTGGTCGGCCTTGGACCAGGGGGTGAGCAGCCGCTGGTGCGGGAAGCGGCCGAGCCGGACCAGCGCCTCGACGGTGATCGCCTCGGGGGTGACGGGCTGCTGCGGGAGCAGGCCCATCCGCTTGGCGAGCGCCCGGGCGGACATCCGGTGGATGTCCGAGCCGTCCAGGGTGACCGTGCCGGCGGCCGGGCCGAGCAGCCGGACCAGGCCGCGCAGCAGGGTCGACTTGCCGCAGGCGTTCGGGCCCACGATCGCGGTGACGGCGCCGCCGGGCAGCTCCAGGTCGAGGCCGTCGACGATCACCCGGTTGCCGTAGCGCAGGTGCAGGCCGTGGGCGGCGAGGCGGTTGCCCGCCGGGTCGGGGGCCGTGGAGGGGGTCGCCACGTCGGGGGTCATCGGTCGCTCCTCTGGGGAAGCCGGCCCTGGCGGATCATCAGCGCCAGGAGCCAGGGCGCGCCGAGGGTGGCGGTGACGGCACCGACCGGCAGGCCGTGGACGGGGATCACATGGAGCACCAGGAGGTCGGCGGAGAGCAGCAGCACGGCGCCGGCGAGCGCGGTGAGGCCGAGCGTGCCGAGGGTGGGCGGCCCGGCCAGCAGGCGGACCAGGTGCGGGACGGCGAGTGCCACGAAGGCGACCGGTCCGGTGAGCGCGGCGGCCAGCGAGGCCAGCGCGATGGAGAGCAGCAGCAGGACGAGCCGGTCGCGGTTCGGGTTCAGGCCGAGGCCGCCGGCCGAGTCGTCGCCGAGGTCGAGCACGGCGACCCGGCGCTGGCTGAGCACCACGGCGACGACGGTGAGCGCGATGGCGGTGCCGCCGATCCACACCTCGGTCCAGTCCCGTCCGTAGAGCGAGCCGGTGGTCCACTGCATCGCCGAGGAGGCCAGCTCGGCGGGGAACCGGACGATCATCAGGTTCACCGCCGCGGCCAGGCCCTGCTGGACCGCCAGGCCGACCAGCACCAGCCGGGTGACGGCCATCCGCGACCGCCAGGCGAAGCCGCCGAGCAGCAGGGCGGCGAGCAGCCCGCCGCCGAGCGCGGCGAGCGGGATCAGCTCCTGCGAGGCGCCGGTGGCGAGCATCAGCACCGCGCCGAACGACGCGCCGCCGGTGACGCCGATGGTGTCGGGGGAGGCCAGGGGGTTGCGGAAGAGCCGTTGCAGCATCGAGCCGGCCACCGCCAGCGCGGCGCCCGCGATCAGGGCGGAGACCACCCGGGGTGCCCGGAACTCCTGCACCACCAGCACGTTCCCGGCGTCGCCGAGCCCGACCAGGGCGCGCAGCGCCTCCCAGACCGACATCTCGACCTGGCCGGTGCCGAGCGCGATCCCGGTCAGCAGGACCAGCAGGGCGGCGGCGAGCAGCGACCAGGCGGCGGTGCGGGCCCGGCGCCGGACCGCCGTGCCGACGGCGGTGGCGGGCACCGCCGGGGTCAGGACGCTCATCGGGCCACCTTCCGGGCCAGCACCGCGAGCAGCGGCGCGCCGAGGAAGGCCGTCACGATGCCGACCTCGATCTCGGACGGCCGGGCCACCAGCCGGCCCAGCACGTCGGCCGCGAGCAGCAGCAGCGGACCGGTGATCAGGCAGCCCGGCAGCAGCCAGCGGTGGTCGTTGCCGAGCAGCGGCCGGACCAGGTGCGGCGCCGCCAGCCCGACGAAGGCGATCGGTCCGGCGACGGCGACGGCGCTGCCGGCCAGCAGGACGACGGTCAGACCGCCGAGCACCCGGATCCGGGCCACCGGCACGCCGAGCGCCTGGGCGCTCTCGTCGCCGAGGGCGAGCGCGTTGAGCGAGGGCGCCACGGCGAACGCGCCGACCAGCCCGAGCGCCAGGAACGGCAGCAGGGGCGTCAGGGTGTCCAGGTGGCGCCCGGCGATGGAGCCGGCCAGCCAGAACCGCGCCTCGTCCAGCGTGCGGTGACTGGCCAGCATCAGTGCCGAGGTCCAGGAGGTGAGCACCACGGTGAGCACGGTGCCGCCGAGGGCCAGCCGGACGGGGTCGAGGTCGCCGCCCCGGCGGGACATCGCGTAGGCGGCCACCGCGGCGACGGCCGCGCCGGCGAAGGCGAACCAGAGGTACTCGACCGGCCGGGTGAGGCCGAGGGCGTAGATCGCGGCGACCACGGCGAAGCCCGCGCCCGCGTTGATCCCCAGCGTGACGGGTGAGGCGAGCGGGTTGCGGGTGACGCCCTGGGCGACCGCGCCGGCGGCGCCGAGCGCCGCCCCGATCGCCAGTCCGATGACCGTCCGGGGGACCCGAAGGCCCGTCACCACGTCGGCGTCGCCGCCGTGCCCGGCGCCGGTCAGAGCGTCGATCACGGTGGAGAGCGGGATGGAGCGGGAGCCGAGAGCGAGGCTCAGCGCGGCGCACAGCACGAGCGCGCAGACGCCGGCGGCCAGCAGGAGCGGCCGCCGTGGCGTCGGGTGTCGGGGGACCACCGGGGCCGTGGCGGCCGGCGGGTCGGTTCTCAGCACAGGGCGAGATCTTAGGTTAGGCAATCCTTATCTCGTCAAGTCCTGGCGACTTGGTACGGACCAGGCCGAGTTCGGCCCCATGGCGTGCCTACCGCGTATAAGGTGAGGCTCACCTTAGCCGATCTCGGGGAGTGCCGATGATCTTGGGGGCCACACCCGTGCCCGCCGCCCCATGCGCCCCTTGTCCTCTCTATGCGGACTACCGGCGCCTGCTGGACCTCGCCCCGGCCCTGCGGGTCGACGTGCTCGGCGCGGGCGAGGCCGCACCCACCCGTGCTCAGGGCTGGTACTCCGCCGTCGAACTGGCGGCGGATCCGACCGCGCTGGCCGACGCGCTGGCCGGTGAGGAGGCCCGGATCGCCGCCGAGCACGGCAAGGCCCCGCGCCCCCACGTCACCGCCTCCCGGCTGCTGCACCACTACCTCTGGTCGGTCTGCGTCCTGATCGCCGGCCCCTGGCACCTCGCCCGCCGGGTCCCCGTCATCGACGGCGCGGACCTCTGGATGCACGCCCCCACGGGTGACTTCGCACTCCGTCCACGCGCCCACAGCACGCTCCCGGGCGACGACGAACTGCGCGCCGAACTGCGCGCCTCCGTCGTCACCCACGTCGAGCCGCTGCTCACCGCCTTCGCGGGCGCCACCCGGCGCGGCACCCGCGCCCTGTGGGGCATGGTGACGGACGATCTGGCCTCCGCCGTCTGGTACCTCGGCCGGATGCTCGGCGAGGAGTCCACCGCCGTCGCGGCCGCCGGAGCGGTGCTGCCCGGCGGCACCCAGCCGCTGCTCGGCGCCGCCGACTTCCGCCTCCTGCGCGGCGAGGACGGGCGCGGCCACCCGACCCGCACCCGGCTCGGCTGCTGCCTCTACTACGCGATCCGGCCGGACTCCGCCTGTATCACCTGCCCCCGGACGCCGGACGAGGAGCGGCTGCGGCGGCTCTGAGGCGGGCGCCCCCGGCCCCCGGGCTGAGGGGATGTCAGGTGCCCGGATAGGCTAGCCGGATGATCGATTCGACGATGCGGGTGCGGGTCGCCCGCCCCTCCCGGGACCTCGCCGCCGCCGAGCGGTTCTACGTCGACGGCCTGGGGCTGGACGTCCTCTGGCGCACCACCGAGCGGGTGTCCGGCGAGCACGACCTGATCATGGTCGGCCCGGCCGGCGGCAGCTGGCACTTCGAGCTCACCCGCGACCCGGAGCACCCGCTGGAGCCGACGCCGACCGTGGACGACCTCTTCGTCGTCTACCTGGGCGCGCCGGTCGACGAGGCCGCCGTGGCCAGGCTGGAGGCCGCCGGCGGCACCCGGGTCGCCGCGCACAACCCGTACTGGGACGAGTACGGCGTGACCGTCGCCGACCCGGACGGCTACCGGCTGGTGCTCTGCAGCCGGACCTGGGGCGCCTGACCCCGACTGCCGGGTCCGGGCGTCGCCGCCGGGGTGGGAAGTCGGCCCGGCCGACTTCCCACCCCATGAGCGCCGTTGCTCCCGACTCGCCCCGGCCTCGGCGGCCCGGCCGGCCTCCCCGGGCCCCGGCGGCGGTCAGCCGACGGTGACCCGGACGTCCTTGACCGCCAGCACCTTGCAGGAGGCGGCGTCGCCCGGCTCGCGGCAGGTGGCGCGGTCGACGTAGTGCCAGGTGAGCGTGGTGCTGCCGGCGGCGGTCGCGGTCCAGGTCTGGCGGACGGTGTGGCCGCAGCCCGCGGAGTCGGGCGGGCAGCTGCTCAACTTGGCGTCCGCGTCCCGGTGCAGGACGGCCCGGTCGCCCTCGCCGGTCAGCTGCCAGCCGTGCGGCAGCGGGGCGGAGGTCAGGCTGACGCCGACCGAGCGGCCGACAGCCAGGTGGACGTCGGCCGGTTCGAAGGCCGGCTTGCCGCCGGCCACGGCCTCGGCCTCCAGGTCGGCGGGCAGGGCGAGGACGGTGTCCGGCCGGTCGTCCGACGACGGCCCGCCGGAGGACGAACAGCCGGCCACCGGCGCCAGGGCCAGCAGGGCGGCGGCCGCGAGGGCGAGCGGGCGGCGCGGGGATCGGGCGGTCACCGGGCTTCCGCCTCCCGGGCGTTGCGCCGCAGTTCGATCAGCGCCGCGACCTCCGCCAGCCAGCGCGCGAACAGGTGCTCGCGCCCGAGGTCGGCGCCGCTCGCGGCGGCGGCCTGCAGCCACTCGCGGACGACGGTCCGGCCCGGCTCGCCGATGACCGGCTCGGGCAGCGCGAGGGCCGCCGCGAAGCCGCCGGCGCGGACGTGCTGGGCCAGGAACCCCAGCGGGTACGCGCCGATGCCCGCCGCCTCGGCGCGGTGGGCGGCCGCGATGGCGGCCTCGGTGAACAGGGCCTGGCGCGGGCCACCGGTGAGCAGCAGGCCACGGGTGATGGCGGCGGCGACGTCGAGGTCCGCCAGTTCGGCGTCGGGGCGGACGTTCGTCATTTCGGCAGCTCCAGCGCGGTCGACTTGTTGAGGGGGTGTTCACCGGGGGTCAGTCCGCCGAGCTGGCTGTTGACGAACTGCTCCTCGGTCACCCAGGAGGTGAAGCCCCAGGGGTTGTAGACCTGCAGCTTGTCACCGTCCCGCCCGATGATCATCATCTGGTGACCCGAGTCGTCGTTCCGCACGGTGATCGGGACGGGCAGGCCCTCGTCGACGGACTTCTCGATCCGCGCCAGCGCCGCCCGCCGGTCCTCGTCGCTCTCCAGCTCGACGTGCTCGTAGTCGGCGCCGGTGGCCTTGCCGAGGTCCTTGTCGGCCAGGTAGGTCTGGGCCTTCGGCCCGAGCCCGCTGTCCACCTGCGGGTAGACCTTCTTGTTCCCGTCGACCCGCTGGCCGTCCTTGTACTCGTTGAGGTACGTGTCCTGCAGCCGCTTCTCGAAGTTCTCCGGGGAGTCGGCGCCGGGTGCGTCCGGGGTGCCGCCGGTGGTCAGCTGGAACATCATCAGCGGGTCCAGCTTGGCCTGGGCGATCACGGTGGAGGCCGCCACGCAGTCGCTGACGTTGCGCTGCGAATAGAGGCCGTAGCCGTCGATGTTGACGTTCTGGCCGCCGTAGGTGACGTCGAGGTTGTCCGAGGACTCCCGGCCGGTGTCGCCGGTGCTGGTGGCCGGCACGAGGTGCTTGGCGAGCCAGGCCGGGTCGTCGCCGTGCGGGTGGATCTGGGCGTCGAACCGCTGGATGTCGGACACCGAGTGCCCGGCCGCCAGCGCCTTCCAGAGGTAGGCCGCCTCCTCGGGGGACTTCGCGCCGGACAGCAGCGCGCGGAACGCCGCCTGGTCGGCGCCGGTCATCACACCGAGGGTCTGGTTGGCCCGGTCGAGCTGGTTGGGCGTGAGGATGTAGCCGCCGTCCTCGCCCGCGCCGGGGTTCTTCTCGGTGGCCAGGACCACCGCGGCCAGCGGGTCGATCGAGCCCATCCCGGCGCGCGAGGCGCGCGCCGCGGAAGCCAGCTGGTTCAGCTTGCTGGCGGTGCTGGTGCCGGTGCTCTCCACCCGCCGGGCCGCCGCGAGCCGGGCGTCGACGCCGGCCAGCGCGGTCGCCATCGCGTCCTGGTCGAAGCCGCCCGGGTCCTGGCGGGCCCGCTCCCCGGCGGACCGCAGCTGTTCGCGGCCCTGGGTGTCGGTCTTCTTCGCCCAGTCCAGCTCGCTCGCCCAGGTGTCCAGCAGGACGGCGGCCTGGGCGAGGGTCTGCTGGGAGGTGGTGGTCTCCTCCGACATCGCGTGGATCGCCTGCGTCGCGTGCTCGGCCACCGAGCCGCTCCAGACCGCGGGCAGCTGGTTGGTGGCGATCCCGGAGAGGTCCTGCGAGGCCTGGCCGAAGGAGGCGGCCGCCTGTCCGTAGTCCTTGGCGCGGGCCTGCACGGCGCTCACGTCGCCGACCGGCTCCGGCACGGCCAGCGCCTGGTCGATCCCCTCCAGCAGGTGGAGGTTGGCGAACATGAAGTTCACCTTCTCGATGGTGTGCCGCGCCTTCTCCAGATCCTTGACCTTGCTCACCGGCCGCCGCCCGCCGGCACCAGCGAGGCCGTGATGGCCTTCTCCGCGTTGCGGTAGTTGGCCGTGGTGGTCGACATCTTCTGGGACAGCTCGTCCAGCGCGCGCTGGGTGACGGTGATCTCCTTCGACCAGGCGCTGTCGAAGGAGGACCACGCGCTGTCCATGCCGAACTCGCCGAAGGCGGTGGCCGCGTAGCAGACCGAGCCCGCGTAGGCGGTCTTGGCCGCGGCGATGTCCGTCGCCGTCTTGTTCAGTTGGTCCGTGACGCCGCTCAGACCGGCCACGCTGACGCCGTATCCGTCCCCGCCGCCGCCCGGCGCTGCTCCGTCGCTCATGCTTCCCCGTTCCCCCGTCTTCCGGTCCGTCGGTCCACCTGCCACCGGTGCCCGCGCGACGGTACGGCGCGGACACCGGGGAGAGAGCCTAACCTGTGGTGGGGGACAGGGTATTACGCCCGGGAGGGCCGGATCGGCTCCTCGCTTTCTTCACGGCCGGCCCGCAACGGCCGCACATTCGGGGCGTTCTGTGCGGTCTTCACCCCACGGGCCGGGACCGGCTCGACCGCCGGGTCCAGGGTGTCCGTCTTCACCGGTACCGGTGCCGGCAGTGGTACCGGCAGTGCCGAACGGCGCGGGTAGCGGCGGTCGGTGGCGGTCGCGGCGGCGAGCAGCAGGGCGGCCGCCGCGGCGACGACGGTGATCCGGAACGGCGCTTCTGGCGCGAGGTGGCCGGCCGCCCAGCCGCCGAGGAACGTCCCCGCCGACTGGGCCAGGATGATCGCGCTGACCAGCGCCGCCATCGCCTCGCCGAGCCGCGCCGTCGGCACGGTCCGCTCCACCAGGCCGAACATGGTGATCATCTGAGGCGCGACGGCCATGCCCAGGCACCCGACGGCCCCGGCCAGGGCGAGTACGCCGCCGCCGGAGAAGAGCAGCAGGACGGAGGTGGCGAACAGCAGGACCGTCCCGGCCCGCAACCGGGCCGCCAGTTCCCAACGGGCCGGCAGCGCGGCGGTGGCGATGCCCGCGAAGGCACTGGTGAATCCCATGAAGCCGTAGATCAACCCCGCCGCACCGGGCCGGCCCAGCGCGTCCGTGGTGGCGGTGACCCCGACCTGCACCGAGCCGAAGCAGGCGCCCAGCAGCGCCATCCCGGCGAGCAGCAGCACGTACGGAGGGCTCATCAGGGGCTCGGCGGAGCGCCGCCGGGCGTCCGGCCCGGTACCGGGCGGCGCGGTCGGGTGCAGCGCGAACAGGGTGGCGCCGACGCCGACCAGCGCCGCCGCGGTGAGCAGCCCGGCGGCGGGGGAGACCAGGGTGGCGAGCAGACCGACCAGGGCCGGCCCGGTGGTGAAGCTGACCTCGTCCACGATGCCGTCCAGCGAGAGCATCGAGGACGTCAACTCCGCGTCCCCGCCCGCCAGCCGGACCCAGCGGCTGCGTGACAGCGGCCCGACCAGCGGGACCGAGAGGCCGATCAGCGCGGCCGGCGCGATCTGCGCGGCGAGCGGCAGGCCGCCCTCGGACGCGGCCACCAGGGCGAGCACCGCGACCGTGTTGACGAGCGCGGTGACCAGGCCGACGGTGCGCTGCCCGCGCCGGTCCGCGAGCCGGCCGACCAGCGGCCCGCCGACCGCCTGACCGAGGGCCAGCGCCCCGGCCACCACCGAGCCGCGCCAGACGCTGCCGGTGTTCCGGGTGACCAGCAGCAGGGTGCCGATCGGGCACATCGCGTTCGGCAGCCGGCCGAGCAGCGACCAGAGCAGCACCCCACCACCCGTCAGCTGCGCCGCCGAACGGAACCTCGTGACCACGGACATCGTGCTGCACCCCCACGCGGAGCCGGGGTGGGCGCCCGCCTCCCACCACCGGCCCGAGCCGGTACCGGCGGCCCGCGGGTGAGCTCCGACCGTACGACCTGGACGATCACCCGGGTAACCGTACGATCACCCAGCGCAGTCGGATCGGAGCGTTCGGTCACCTTGGAGGACCGCCCAAGGGCGGCCGGCGGGTCGCCCGGAGCGGCGCGACCCGCCCGAGCCGCAGGCGGCGAGTGCGAGCCCGGAGGCGAGGGTGGGCACGGTGCGGCGGGTGAGCGCGGGGAGCATCGGGCGACTCCGATCCGGAAGGCGGCGCGGCGCCCGGATCCCTGCCCGCGGGAGGGTGCGGCTACGCCTGCGCGCGGGGCGCGCCGGGGTCGCCCTGGCCGTGCGCGTCCGGCCGGTCGTCCGTACCGCCGTCCTCCCGCTGCTCCCGGCGCTGGCGCAGCAGCCCGTCGTACTCGGCGTGCACCCGCCGGTCCATGGCCAGGGCGAACTGGGCGTCCGTGACCGTCCGGGCCAGTGGCCGCACCCGGAGGATCTGCTCGGTGAGGCGGGCCGCCTCGCCGGGGGGCAGCGGGGTGTCGGCGGCGAGCGGGCCCAGGAGCTGGTCGCGGGCCAGTGCGGTGAAGATCTCGGCGATCGCGTCCACGTGCTCCTGGGCGCGGCGGCTGGCCTCCAGCACGACCGCGAGCGGCACGCCTTCGGCGACCAGGGCCGTGGTGGCGTCCATCAGCCGCCGGCTGACGTGGGTGATCCCGTCCTCCTCGACCGAGATGTAGCCCTGGGCGACGGACTCGGCGGTGTTCTCCTCGGTGAGCTGGTCGCCGAAGGCGGTCTTCAGCTCGTCCCAGTCGAGGTGGACGGGCGTCTCGTCCGACCAGGGCGCGATGATCGCGGCCTCCAGGCCGATCAGCTCGGCGACGTCCCGGCCGCTCTCCCCGGCGCCGATCAGCTCGGCGATGCCGCCCAGGGTGTGGCCGCGCTCCAGCAGTTCGGCGATCACCCCCAGCCGGTGCAGATGGGCCTCGCCGTACCAGGCGATCCGGCCCTCCTTGCGCGGCGGCTGGAGCAGCTTGCGCTCGCGGTAGAAACGCAGCGTCCGGGTGGTGATGCCGGCCGCCTCGGCCAGCTCCTCCACCCGGTACTCGCGTCGTCCGTCGCCCGCACCCGCTCTGACCTTGTCCACGGCGCTCAGCATAGGACCGGCGATCGCCGAAGTGACGTGGCCGGGCTTCTTCCCCCCGTCGGCGACAGGGGCTACTCTGCCAATCGTGCCAGTGATTGCTGGCATGGTTATCGCGACGGCATGACGGCACGATGGCAGGACGCACGACGGCACGTCGCGGCAGTGCGCACCTCACGGCCCCCACCCTCAGGAGGACGCCGCATGGCATCCAGCACGAAGCGCCCCCGCCCCGACGCGTCCGACCGGGCGCCGCTCGACGCCTCGACCGGCCCGGCCGACACCGCCCCGGACACCACCCCGGCCCCGAAAGCCACCCCGGCCGCACCCGACGCCCCGCACGTCCGGGTGGCCGTCATCGGCTCCGGCTTCGGCGGCATCGGCGCCGGCGTCCGGCTGCGCCGCGCCGGGATCACCGACTTCGTCATCCTGGAGCGCGCCGACTCGGTCGGCGGCACCTGGCGGGACAACAGCTACCCCGGTTGCGCCTGCGACGTCCCCTCCCACCTGTACTCCTTCTCCTTCGCGCCCAACCCAGACTGGCCGCGCAGCTTCTCCGGCCAGCCCGACATCCGCGCCTACCTGGAGAAGGTCACCGACGTCTTCGGCATCCGCCCGCACCTGCGGTTCAACGCCGAGGTCACCGAGGCCCGCTGGGAGGCCGACCGGACCCACTGGCGGATCACCACCACGGCCGGCCAGTGGACAGCCGACGCCGTGGTCTCCGCCGCCGGGCCGCTCGCCGACCCGCAGATCCCCGACCTGCCGGGCCTGGACTCCTTCACCGGCAAGGTGTTCCACTCCTCCCGCTGGGACCACGACTTCGACCTCGCCGGCAAGCGGGTCGCGATGGTCGGCACCGGCGCCTCCGCCGCCCAGATCATCCCCAACATCCAGCCCGAGGTCGGCCGGCTGACCGTCTTCCAGCGCACCCCGGCCTGGGTCCTGCCGCGCCGCGACCGCGCGATCACCGACGCCGAGAAGTGGCTGCACACCCGGCTGCCCCTCACCGCCAAGCTCCGCCGGGGCACCCTCTTCGCGCTCCGCGAGCTCCAGGTGGACGCGTTCGTCCGCCGGCCCGGCCTGCTGAAGCTCGTCCAGCAGCTCGCCGAGCGGCACATCGCCCAGAGCGTCACCGATCCGGCGCTGCGCGCCAAGCTCACGCCGGACTACCGGATCGGCTGCAAGCGCATCCTGCTCAGCAACACCTACTACCCGGCGCTGGCCGCCGCCAACACCGAGGTGGTCGCCGCCGGCCTGCGCGAGGTGCGCGGCTCGACCCTGGTCGCCTCCGACGGCAGCGAGCACGAGGTCGACGCGATCGTCTTCGGCACCGGCTTCCACGTCACCGACATGCCCATCGGCGCCCGGGTGTTCGGGGCCAACGGCACCAGCCTGGCGGAGGAGTGGAAGGACGGCATGGAGGCGCTGCGCGGCTCCACCGTGCACGGCTTCCCGAACCTGTTCTTCGTGATCGGCCCCAACACCGGCCTCGGCAACAGTTCGATGATCCTGATGATCGAGTCCCAGCTGAACTACCTGGTCGACGCCCTCACCACGCTCGGCTCGGCCGGCGCCACCGCGATGCAGCCGACCGCCCGCGCCCAGCGGCACTGGAACCTCGAACTCCAGCACCGGATGGACCGGACCGTCTGGACCACCGGCGGCTGCCGCAGCTGGTACCTGGACAGCAGCGGCAAGAACACCGTGCTCTGGCCCGGCTCCACCACCTCCTTCCGCCGGGCCACCCGCAAGGTCGACCTCGCCGAGTACGAGCTGATCATGCGGACCGTGCCGGCCGGCCGGAGCGCCGGGACGCCCGAGGAGGCGCTGGCATGAGCCCCGCGATCCCCGCCGACTGCGTCCCGCCCGCCCCCGCCGAGGAGTTGGTGATCCGCTCGGCCGACGGGAGCCGGCTGCACGCCGAGATCCACGGGCAGCCCGGCGCCCCGACCGTGGTGCTCGCCCACGGCTGGACCTGCTCGACCGTCTTCTGGGCGCCGGTGATCCACCGGCTCGCCGACCGCTACCGGGTGGTGGCCTACGACCAGCGCGGCCACGGCCGCAGCGAGGTCCCGCCCAGCCGGCTCCGCTACTCCACCCGGGCGCTCGCCGAGGACCTCTCCGCCGTGCTCACCCGGACCGTCCCGGCGGGGGAGCGGGCCGTCCTGGTCGGCCACAGCATGGGCGGCATGACCGTGATGGCCGCCGCCGGCCGCCCCGAGGTCGCCGAGCGGACCGCCGCCGCGGTGCTGGTCTCCACCGGCCCGGCCGACCTGGTGACCGAGCTGCTCGTGCTGCCGGAGGCGGTGCGCCCGGCACGGCTGCGGCGCTTCCTGCACCGGCAGGGCCTGCGCTCCCGGCTGCCGCTCGGTCCGGTCGGCCCGGTCAGCCGCGCGGCGCTCAAGTACGTCACCATGGGGGCGGGTTCGCCCGCCGACCGGGTCGAGGCGACGGCCCGGGTGGTGCACGCCTGTCCGACCGTCGTCCGGGCCCGCTGGGCCGGCGTCCTGGACTCGCTCGACGTCCGCGCCGGGCTGGCCCGGCTCACCGTGCCGACCGCCGTCGTGGTCGGCACCGACGACCGGCTGACCCCGCCGGCGCACGCGCACCGCATCGTCGCCGCGCTGCCCGACCCGCAGGGGCTGCTCCTGCTGCCCGGGGCCGGCCACATGGTGCCGATCGAGCGGCCCGCCGAGGTCGCGGCCGAGATCGAGCGGCTCGCGACCGCCCACCTGCCCGCCGTCCACCGTCCTTCCCCCCAGAGGAGCCTGACCGCATGAGTGCCACGTTGCCGCTGTCCGCACAGGTCGTCGTCGTCACGGGTGCCGCGCGCGGGGTCGGCGCCGCCCTGGCCCGCAAGCTCACCCTGCAGGGCGCCAAGGTGGCGCTGCTCGGGCTGGAACCGGCCGAGCTCAAGGAGGTCGCCGCACTCTGCGGCCCGGGCGCCACCGCCTGGGAGGCCGACGTCACCGACATCGACGCGCTCACCGAGACCGCCCGCCGGATCAAGGAGCACTACGGCCGGATCGACGTGGTGGTCGCCAACGCGGGCATCGCCATCGGCGGCCCGCTGCTGGACAGCGACCACCGGGCGTTCAGCCGGGTGATCGAGGTGAACCTGCTCGGCAGCGTGGCCACCGCGCGGGCCTTCCTGCCGGCCCTCGCCGAGAGCCGCGGCTACCTGCTCCAGATCGCCTCGCTCGCCGCGCTCACGCCCGCCCCGCTGATGAGCGCGTACTGCGCCAGCAAGTCCGGCGTCGAGGCCTTCGCCCACTCGATCCGCGCCGAGGTCGCCCATCAGGGCGTCAAGGTCGGTGTCGGCTACCTGAGTTGGACCGACACCGACATGGTCCGCGGCGCCGACCAGGACGCCGTCCTCAAGCAGATGCGCGACCGCCTGCCCTGGCCGGCCAACAAGACGTACCCGCTCGGCCCGGCCGTGGACCGCCTGGTCGCCGGCATCGCCCGCCGCTCCGCCCACGTCTACGCCCAGCCCTGGCTGCGCGGCATGCAGCCGGTCCGCTGGATCCTGCCCTCGCTGATCGCCGCCGTCGGCTCCCGCGACATCGCCCGGCTCGCACCGCAGCTGGCCGCCACCGCGGCCTCCCGCCTCCGCCCGGTCGGCGCCGGCGGCGCCGCGGACAGCGCCGCGCACCCCGAGAAGCCCTGACCGCCGGGCCCGGCCGGCTCCGTCCCGCCGGGCCGGCCGGGCCGGGGCAGCGCTCAGGTCGCCGGCTTCGCGAGCTGTTTCAGAGTGTCGTACGCCGACTGCACGAAGCGCCCGTCGAGCGCCGGACCGGTGTTGGTGAGGGCGGCCACCGCCGTCGCGGTCTGCGGGCAGAAGCCGACGACGACGGTGAACCCGCGGGTGGCGCCGGAGTGGAAGTAGAGATCGCGGCCGTCCGGCGTCCTGCGCAGGTTCCAGACCAGGCCGATCCGGTCGCCCGATCGAGACAGCCGTAGCCGTGGGCGCTGGACGTCGCGCAGCGCCTGCCCCAACTCGCCGTCCTCCGGCGACAGGTGGGCGCGGAGGAAGCGCAGCACATCGGCGCCGCCGGCCCGGACGGCGCCGGCGCCCGGCAGCCCGGGGATGAGCCACGGCGGGATCGGGCGACCGCGCCGGTGACCGGTGGCGCGGTGCGGGGCGTCGGGGGAGCAGGTGGCGGTGCGCAGGCCGAGGGGGCGGCAGAGGCGGTCGGCGAGCAGCTCGGCGTAGCCGGTGCCGCCCGCCTCGGCGAGCAGCCGGCCGAGCAGGCCGACCCCGTAGTTGGAGTACCCGTAGCGCGTACCGGGCGCGTGGCGCACGCTGGTTCGGGCCACGCCGGCGCGCAGCCGTCGGTCGTCGAAGCCCGCGTACGGATTGCGGGCCCAGCTGGGGAGGGCGGCCGCGAGCAGTCCGGGCGGGAGCTTGGGCAGGCCCGAGGTGTGGGTGGCCAGGTGGAGCAGCCGGATCGGGCCGCCGTGCCGGACGTCCGGCGGGCACCAGTCCGCTGGGAGGTGCCGCTGCAGCGGGTCGTCCAGGGCGACTTCGCCCCGTGCGGTCATGACGGCGAGCAGCAGGGCGGTGAACGTCTTGGTGACGGAGCCGAGTTCGTAGACGGTCTCGGGTGTGCAGGGCTCCCCGTCGAGGGCGGTCCGGCCGTGGCAGTGGACGGCGGTCCGGTCCCCGCGGGCCACGGCCAGCGTCACGGCGGTGGCGTACGGCGCGGCGGCCCGGACGAGGGCGGGGACCTGGTCCGCGCCCGGGCCGCTGAAGCCGTGCAGGCCGCCCTCCGCCGCCCGGCGGGCGGCGGAGGGCGGGCCGGTCATCGCGTTCAGGTCGGTCATCGCGTTCAGGCCGCGACCGCGGCGCCGCCGAGTGCCCGCGACAGGGTGACGGTGCCGGCCACCACGGCGACGACGGCGGTGTGCTCGTGGTCGCGGAAGGCCTGCTCGGGGTCGTCCGAGACCGGCTCGGCGCTCTCGCGCGGGATCAGCCCGTCCTCGCGCTGGATCGCGGCCAGCGCCTCCCAGCCCTGCGTGCCGGTGACGGGCTCCCCGATGCACGAGTCGACCACCAGGAGTTCGCCGACGAGGTCCCACTGGCCGACCTCCAGCCAGGTGTCGACCCAGACCGGCAGCCAGTTGCGGACGTAGTCGCGCATCGGTTCGGGCATGCCCTCGGGCCGGGCACCCCAGTCGGTGAGGTGGAAGACGGCGTGGGTGATGTGGTAGCCGGTCAGCCAGTCGATGGCCCAGGGTTCCGGTGTCGCGCCGAGCCAGGTCCGGGAGGTGAGGGCGTCCCAGTCGTCGGGCTGATTGCGCAGTCCGATCACCCGGCGCGCGTTGGCGAGGGCGAGCCGCCGGTTGGGCATCATCTCGATGGCCTGGATCCCGCGGACCTTCGTCAGGGATTCCAGGAGCTCCTCCAGCGGGGCGTGCCGGTAGCCGGACCGGGCGAAGTGGACGTACGTCTCCAGCGGGTCGGTCATCACGGGGTAGCGCAGCAGCCGCTCGTACAGGAGGTTCCCCTCCCGCAGTTGGGACCAGCCGAAGTCGAGGAGCTCGCGGGCGATGCGGGCGTCGTGGGGGCCGGTGACGCCGTCCCGCAGGACGAGTGACGCGGCGAGGGCGGACTCGGCGAGCGGCTTGTAGGCGTTGTTCGGATCGGCCAGGTCGATGGTGACGTCGTCGGGGAGCCGGCCGAAGCCGCGCTCGTGGCAGTCGTGCAGCCAGGCCATCGCGCGTGATCCCAACTGCTGTGCGGAGGACAGGAGCTGGTTGTCGGTCATGACGCCGCTCCGCTCAGCAGGTGTTCGGCCACAGCGAGTTCGAGTGCGGTGCGCGCACTGCCGTCACCCACGGCCCGGATCCGGTCCAGCATGGGTTCGACCTCCAGGGGCAGCGGCCGTCCGTCGGCGGCGAGCCAGGCGAGCCATCTGGTCAGCCGGGCGGCGACCCGGTAGTCGCAGCGCAGCAGCGAACGGACGGCGCCGCGGGCCAGGGCGAGACCGTGCTCGCGGGCCGCGTCGTGCACGGGGCCGTCGAGGCCGGGGAGGGCGAGGGCGGACAGCTGGGCCATCCGGACCGACCAGGCCTGCCAGGCGTGGGGCTCCGGCCGCGGGGCGTGACCGGGGTGGGGCTCGCCGCGGTCGTGCGCCGTGTCGCCGGCCGGTTCGGGGAACGGGAGGTCGGCGGCGGGTCCGGGCGCCCGGGCGAGCAGCACGGTGGTGGCCCAGTCCCGCCACGCGGCGACGAGGACGGCACCGGCCGCCCGGTCGTCGTCGGCGGACCGGGCGGGGACGGGGGACCCCGGTTCGGTGGGCGCCGGAAAGCCGGCGAGGGGGAAGGCCCGGTGGGCTTCGGTCAGCAGCAGGACGGCCTGTTCGTCGGCCCCGGCCACGCCCAGCACCTGCGGTGCGAGCACGTCCGGCCCGAGCACCCGGGCGGCGGCGAGGACCGGACGCGGCGCGGGGCCGGTGTCGGGCGCGGCGGGCGCGACCGCGCCCTCGACGCCACGGAGGGCGTCGAGGGTGCGGCCTGCCAGCCGCTCCACCGCTGCGGCGTATTCGTCGCGGAGCGAGAGATCGGCGGTTGGCATGGTGCGTACTTCTCCTTGAAGAGGGCTTCGCGGTGTCACGGGCCCGCTGTGCGCCCGCGGACTCCGCGCGGTGCCTGGTGCCGTCGGTCCCGAATTACCGGGTCTTCTCCTTCGGCGGCTTCGGCGACAGCAGCAGCGCTCCTGCCAGGAGCAGCAGGGCGGCGGCTTCGGGGCGGTACGTGGGCGCGTCGCTGACGGTCGCCTCGTCCTCCGTGATCAACATGCCTAGTGCGTCGAGCTCGGCCTGGGTGGCGAGCGTCGTCCGCGTGGTCTGAGTAAGCATCTGAGTGCCTCCTCATCGAAGTTCCAACGCCTGGTCCGGCGATGCCCCCCTTCATCGACCATAGGAGCACGAACCATCCGGCGCCACCGCTGTACGCTCCGTGACCACCGTCACCGAGAGGTAGCTCACCGGCGCGCAGCGAGAGCGCCCGGGGTGTCGCGGATACCCGCGAGTAGATACGGTCGCTGCATGACCACTGCCTTGATCACCGGCGCGACCGCCGGCATCGGAGCCGCGTTCGCCCGCCGGCTCGCCCGGAGCGGCTACCGGCTCGTCCTGGTGGCCCGGGACACCGAGCGGCTGGAGCGCGCGGCCGCCGACCTGCGGGCGAAGTTCGGCATCGACACCGAGGTGCTCACCGCCGACCTCGCCACCGAGGCCGGTATCGCGGCCGTCGAGACCCGGCTGGCCGACCCGGCCCACCCGGTGGACCTGCTCGTGAACAACGCCGGTTTCGGCAACAAGGGCGCCTTCCTGACCGTCCCGCTCCAGGACGAGCTGGACATGCTGAAGGTGCACGTCGAGGCGATCCTGCGGCTCACCACGGCGGCGCTGCCCGGCATGCGCGAGCGCGGCCGCGGCGCGATCGTCAACGTCGCCTCGGTGGCGGCGTTCCTGCCGCGCGGCACGTACGGGGCCAGCAAGGCGTGGGTGGTGAGCTTCACCCAGGGCGTGATGCGCGACCTCGGCGGCACCGGCGTGCGGCTGATGGCGCTCTGCCCGGGCTTCACCCACACCGAGTTCCACGAGCGGGCCGGCATGGGCACCGGCAACATCCCCTCCTGGGGGTGGCTGTCCGCCGAGCGGGTGGTCGCCGAGGCCATGCGGGACCTGGCGCGCGGCCGCTCGCTTTCCGTGCCGAGCAAGCGCTACAAGCTCGCGGTCGCGATCGCCCGGGTGCTGCCGTCTGGCAAGCTCGGCGGGGTCTCCTCGAAGGCGGCGCGGACGTACCGGACCGACTGACGAACCGGTTCGGCGGGCGGGCGGGGTCGGGTGGCACCGGCCCCCAGGGGCGGCCATGGGAATAGGAGCAGTCTCACTATTAGCTTAGCTAACTATGAGCTATCCTCGCTATGCCGGTGGCCGCCCGACCGCCGTGTCCACCACGCCCACCACGCCCGCCGCAGCCCCCTGCGGCGCCGTGCCC
The DNA here is from genome assembly GCF_042737525.1 of Kitasatospora sp. NPDC059973. NCBI lineage: Bacteria > Bacillati > Actinomycetota > Actinomycetes > Kitasatosporales > Streptomycetaceae > Kitasatospora > Kitasatospora sp. NPDC059973. Next base: position 26,546 of record NZ_JBHWUI010000081.1, read on the forward strand.
GCCGCGCGCCCGCGCGTCCGACCCCAGGAGGCCCGCCCTTGAGGCCCGACGGCATCAGCTGGACCCCGCCCGCCCAGGCCGAGGGAGAGCCCCGCCCGCCGGCCCAGTGGCGCCGCATCCTCGCGCTGTTCCGCCCGTACTCCGGCCGGCTCACCGTGGTCGGTGTGCTGGTGGCGGCCTCCGCGGTCGTCTCGGTGGTCACGCCGTTCCTGCTGAAGGCCGTGCTGGACACCGCCATCCCGCAGGGCCGGACCGGCCTGCTCAGCCTGCTCGCGCTCGGCATGATCGCCGCCGCCGTGGTGAACAGCATCTTCAACGTGCTGCAGACGCTGATCTCCACCACCGTCGGCCAGCGCGTGATGCACGACCTGCGCACCGCCGTCTACGGCCACCTCCAGCGGATGTCGCTGGCGTTCTTCACCCGCACCCGCACCGGCGAGGTGCAGTCCAGGATCGCCAACGACATCGGCGGCATGCAGTCCACCGTGACCTCCACCGCCACCTCGCTGGTCTCCAACTTCACCAGCGTGATCGCCTCGGTGGTCGCGATGGTCGCGCTCGACTGGCGGCTCACCGTCGTCTCGCTGCTGCTCCTGCCGGTCTTCGTCTGGATCAGCCGCCGGGTCGGCAACGAGCGCAAGAAGATCACCGGTGAGCGGCAGAAGCAGCTCGCCGCGATGAGCTCGGCCGTGCAGGAGTCCCTCTCGGTCAGCGGCATCCTGCTCGGCCGCACCATGGGCCGCTCCGACTCGCTCGCCGCGGACTTCACCGGGCAGTCCGACCGGCTGGCCGAGCTGGAGGTGCGCTCCAGCATGGCCGGGCGCTGGCGGATGAACACCATCCAGATCGTGATGGCCGCGATGCCCGCGGTGATCTACTGGGCGGCCGGACTGGCCTCGGCCGGCGGTTCGCCGATCGTCTCCGTCGGCACCCTGGTCGCCTTCGTCTCGCTCCAGCAGGGCCTGTTCCGCCCGACCATCAGCCTGCTCTCCACCGGTGTCCAGGTGCAGACCTCGCTGGCGCTGTTCCAGCGGATCTTCGAGTACCTCGACCTCCCGGTGGAGATCGCCGAGCCCGAGCGGCCGACCGTCCTGGAGAAGATCCGCGGCGAGGTCCGCTTCGAGGGCGTCGAGTTCCGCTACGACCCCGAGCAGGAGCGGCCCACGCTCGCCGGGGTGGAGCTCAAGGTCCCGGCCGGCAGCTCGCTCGCCGTGGTCGGCGAGACCGGCTCCGGCAAGACCACGCTCAGCTACCTCGTCCCCCGCCTCTACGACGTCACCGGCGGCCGGGTGACGATCGACGGGGTGGACGTCCGCGAGCTCTCCTTCGACTCGCTGTCACGGGCGGTCGGCGTGGTCTCCCAGGAGACCTACCTCTTCCACGCCTCGGTCGCCGACAACCTGCGCTTCGCCAAGCCGGACGCCACCGACGAGGAACTCGTCGCCGCCGCCCGGGCCGCGCAGATCCACGACACCATCGCCGGACTCCCGGACGGCTACGCGACCCTGGTCGGGGAGCGCGGCTACCGCTTCTCGGGAGGGGAGAAGCAGCGTCTCGCGCTGGCCCGGACCGTTCTGCGCAACCCGCCCGTGCTGATCCTGGACGAGGCCACCAGCGCGCTGGACAACCGCACCGAGCAGGCCGTCCAGCAGGCCATCGACACCCTCGCGGCCGACCGCACCACCATCACCATCGCCCACCGGCTCTCCACCGTCCGGGCCGCCGACCGGATCGTCGTGCTGGACCGGGGCGAGGTCGTCGAACAGGGCACCCACGACGAACTGGTCGAGGCCGACGGCCGGTACGCGGCCCTGCTGCGCCGTGAGGCGCCGGTCCCGGTGCTCGAAAAGCGGTAGCCGCCGGGGCGGCCGGTCCGCGGCCCGGGCTCGGGTGACGGTCAGGCGGCCTTGGGGATCTCGTTGTACGTCTCCGCGATCTCCTGGCCGGAGAGCTGCTGGATCGCCCGCATCACCTCGTCGGTGACCTGCCGGCGGGCCTTGAGCGACCGGGCCTGCCCGTGCAGTTCGTCGAAGTGCAGCGGCTCGCCGAAGCGGACCGTCACCTTGCGCAGGCGCGGGACGCGCTTGCCGATCGGCAGGATCTGGTCGGGCCCCTCCAGCGCCACCGGCACCACCGGGACGCCGGCGGTGAGGGCCAGCCAGGCCACGCCGGTCTTGCCGCGGTAGAGGCGGCCGTCGAGCGAGCGGGTGCCCTCGGGATAGATGCCGAAGGCCTTGCCGTCCTCCAGGATCTCCAGGGCCGACTCCAGCGAGGCCTGCGCGGAGCGGTAGGTGCCGCGCTCGACGGGCACCGCGCCGATCGCCTCGAAGAAGCCCTTGGAGAGCGCGCCCTTCATCCCGGTACCGGTGAAGTACTCGGCCTTGGCCAGGAAGTGCACCCGGCGCGGCGCGGTCAGCGGGATCACCACGCTGTCGATGAAGGAGAGGTGATTGCTGGCCAGGATCACGCCGCCCTTGCGCGGCACGTTCTCCAGGCCCTCGATGGTCGGCCGCCAGATCCCCCGCGCGAGCGGTTTCAGCACCAGCTTGGTGACGAGATCGAGCATGGTCCCTCCCAGGACGAGCGCGCCCGAGACGAGCCCGGGCCTGAACAGACGACGATCGGCGTTCGTTCCCCGGCCGGGCCGGGATCAGACCCGCAGACTACGACACCCACCCCCGAGCCCGTCCACTCCCGCCAACCGTGGCGCTCACCACGGCCGGGTAGGGTACGGCCGTCGGAAACGCACATCAGCAGTCATGCGGATCATCGCAGGCATGCAGTTCCTCAGGAGGGGCCACCCATGGCAGACGTCGACACCATCCGCGCGGCGTTCGACAAGTACGACGTGAACGGCAACGGCCGGATCACCGCCGTCGAGTACGCGAAGGTCGCCCGCGAGCTCGGCGACCTGACCACGTCGATCTCGATGGCCGAGGCCATCATCAAGCAGATGGACACCAACCACGACGGCGAGCTGACCTTCGACGAGTTCCTCGCCGCGCGTCAGGGCTGAGCCGGCGTCGGGCCGAAGCCGGTACCGGGCCGAAGCCCGTTCAGGGCCGAGTCCGTACCGGGCCGAGCCCGCATCGGGCGGGGCCCCGGGATTCCCGGGGTCCCGCCCGCCGCGTTCCCGGGCCGGTCGGTCCGGCCCTCCGGGCGGGTCCGGCCTTCCGGGCGGCCCGGCCGGCGCCTGCTCAGGCCCGGGTCGGGAACACCCGGCGGACCACCCGCTCGCTCGCCCCGCCGTCGTCCCACGGGCAGAACCGTTCGCGGAACTTCGCCCGCGCCGCCGGCTCCGGGTCGCCGGCCAGCAGCGCCGCGGCCAGGCCGTCGGCATCCACCGTCACCGCGCCGGGCGGCTCCGCGAAGAGGTCGAAGTAGACCCCGCGCACCCGCCGGTACTCCTCCCAGTCCGGCGCGAAGACCACGATCGGCCGGTCCAGCACGGCGTAGTCGAACATCATCGAGGAGTAGTCGGTGACCAGGACGTCCGCCGCCAGGTAGAGGTCCTCCACGGTCGGGTGCGCCGAGACGTCCACGATCGCGGCCGCGTCCTCACCCGCCGCCAAGTCGCCCGGGCCCCCGGTGTGGAAGTAGTGCGTGCGCACCAGCAGCGTGAAGCCGGGGCCCAGCCGCCGGGCCAGCTCGCGGACGTCCAGCAGCGGGACGTACCCGCCCCGGCCCTCGCGGTGCGTCGGCGCGTACAGCACCGCCGTGGTGTCCGGTGCCAGCCCGAACCGCTCGCGCATCGCCGCCACGTCGGCCGGCGTGCTGACGGCCAGCCGGTCGTTGCGCGGGTAGCCGGTGTCCAGCATCTCGTAGCGGCCGGGGAAGGCCCGGGCGAAGTGCTCGCTGGTGTGCGGGTTGGAGGAGACCAGGAAGTCCCAGCGGTCGACGGCCTCCAGCAGCCGGTCGAAGTCCATCCCGTCGGCGGCCACCGGGTGGTCCCGGAGGTCCATCCCCATCGCCTTCAGCGGCGTGCCGTGCTGCGTCTGGACGTGCACCGTCCCCGGCCGCTTCACCATGGTGCGCGGGAAGTTGACGTTGTTCACGAAGTACTTGGCGGTCGCCATCGCCTTCAGGTAGGCCGGTGTGTTGACGATCACGTAGGGCACCCCGGCCGGCAGCGTGGCCGCCTGCTTGCGGTTCTCCACCACCCACACGCCCCGTACGTCCGGGGCGAGTTCCCTGGCCTTCTCGTAGATCGCCGCCGGGCTGCACGCGTAACCCCGGTGCCAGTACGCCGCGTAGACCGCCAGGTGCTCGTCCAGCGGGAGCCGGCGGAACGCGTTGTACGCGGTGAAGCGGGCGCCGCTGCGCACCCCCTTCTTCACCGCCGGGGCGACGGCCCGCGCCCCCCGCTTGAGTTCGCGCGGCAGCCGGCCGGTGCGGCGCAGTTCCGCGTAGGCGACCCGGGCGCCGCGCGCCGCCAGGCGGAACTGCACGCCGCGCAGGCCGCCGGGGAACTGGTAGCCGGCCGGGCGGTGGCGGGTGAAGTGCTCGGCGATCCGCCGGAAGAAGTCCTTGCGCAGCCCGGCCGGGACCAGCCCCGGGGTGTCGTGGACGGTCAGCGCCTGCTGGACGGTCCGCTCGAAGACGAGGGTGCGCAGGGTGTCCGGCACCGGGCGGCCGGGCCGGTCCGGGCGGTCCAGGAACGCGAAGATCGCGTCGTACTGGGCGAAGGCGTCGGCGTGCTTGGGGGAGGCGGTGCTGGTGATCGCCCCGGGGCGGCCGCGCCGGTAGAAGTAGCAGACGCGGTCGAGGTAGCGCAGCCGTCCGGCGGCCAGCAGGGCCGGGTAGGTGACCGAGATGTCCTCGTAGAAGCCGCGCCCGAAGGAGACGTCGAGGCCGAGCAGGAAGTCGCGGCGGAAGACCTTGTTCCACACCGACATCACGGTCCGGAACAGCGCCGGGTGCTCGGCGAGGGTGCAGCCGTCGGCCAGCGGCGAGCCGACCAGGACGTGGCGCCAGGGGTTCGGCTCGGTCCCGCCGTCGGGGTAGACGTGGGTGAAGTCGGTGAGCAGGACGTCGGCCGGGGTCTCGCGGGCGCGTTCCTGCGCGAGCTCGTCGAGGAGCGCGGAGACGGTGCCGTCCGGCAGCCAGTCGTCGCTGTCGACGAACCAGACGTACTCGCCGCGCACCTCGGGGAGGGCGGCGGTCCGGGCGCCGCCGAGACCCTGGTTCTCGGTGAGGTGCAGCACGCGCAACCGCGGGTCGCGGGCGGCGTACTCGTCCAGGATCGCGCCGCAGCGATCGGGGGAGAGGTCGTCGACCGCGATCACCTCGAAGCGCGACTCCCCGCGGGGAGTGGCTTCCAGGATCGAGTCGAGGCAGCGGGGCAGGTAGCGCTCGACTCCGTGGACCGGGAGCACGATGCTGAGGAGGACTGGCACGCTGGCCGAGTCTACCGAGCGCCGCCGGGGAGCGGATTCGCGCGGGGTCGGGGCACGGGGTGGTGGTGCGGTGCGCGGTGCCGGGCGGGGGCGCGGGGGTGTGAGATGCGTCGCGGGAGCGTGGGGGCGGGGTCCGGTCCGGTGCCTCGGTACCGGGCCGTACCGGAGGCCGTCCGCGGACCCGGAACCGCCGGTGCCGGGCCCCGTACGGGGCGGCACCGGCAGCCTGGTGGCGGCCCGGCCGACCCTCACGGCCGGCCGCCCGTCCCAGCGCCTCCCGGGCCTGGCCACCGCAGCGTCGAGGTGGCCGGGCAGTGGCTCGGGGGAGCCGGAGTTCTTCATCAGTCGAACGCACGATTGAGCGGTGCTTGAGCGGGATCCGTGTTCGCGCGGTCGATGAAGATATTGCTTGGAGGTTTCCCCCACGTCAATCCCTCGATTGTGTTCACTTTCTGAACTGTCTCGTCCGAGTGGTCGGTGGCGCTCCGGTGGCGTGCGGGGCGACCGCCGGTCGCGTCCGGGCCCCGCCGGTCGTGATCGACGGTGATCCCGCATGCCGGGCGCGTGCCTCCCCGGCAAGCGCCGGGCGCGTACCCCCGAGGCACCCGTGACGCGCGGCCGGTCGTGCACCATCATTGATGCTCAGTCGTAACCGCTCCGGGCGGCCCCTGGTGCGGCGTCAGTTGACGCCGCACGATACGGTGGCAGCACACCAGGACGGTTGCGCGAAGGCCGTCTGTCACGGATAGTCTTCGCCTCACGGCCCTGGCGCCTCGTAGGGGTGGGAAAAACTGATGGAACACATGCAAGTGCGGTCCCGGCCCCGCGTGCCGGCGATCCAGTGCGGCGTCGGCGCGACCGGCCGTCGGATCGAGCGTCACCTGGCAGTGCTCGGCGCGCCCGCACTCCCGGCGGTGGACACCGCCGAGGCACTCGGGTTGATAAGGGAACTGACGCCGCGCGGCTCCAGTGCCCCGACCGAGCCGCGTCGCCATGCGCGGGTGTCGCTGCTGGCGCCGCTGCGCCGGCTGCGGCGGAGCCTGTTCGGCGGTCGCGGCTAGGGCCTCAAGCCCTCGCGCCCACCGGCATCCGACCCGGCGGACCTCAGGGACCGCCGGGTCTTCGGCGTACCCGGGGTCCTTCGGCCGACCTCGGGCTCCGTGGGCCCAAGCCCTTGGGCCCTTACCGGGCCCGCGGCCGGCCGCCCGGCCGGGAGCAGCCCGAACCGTCCACCGTGCGGCCCCCCGCCCCCACCAGCACGGCGAGTCGGCGAGGCGGGCCCCGGTGCCCCCGGCGGTACGTGAGGATGGCGTTCATGGCGGACAACATCCACTCCACGCCCTTCCACACCACCACCTTCGAGATCACCACGGGCAGCCACGAGGTCGCCCTCGACATCACCGACCGCTGCGCCGAGTTCCTGAACGACCGGGCAGCCGGCCGTGACGGCCTGCTCAACGTCTTCGTGCCGCACGCCACGGCCGGAATCGCCGTGCTGGAGACCGGCTCGGGCAGCGACGACGACCTCCTCACGACGCTGCGCGAACTGCTGCCCGCCGACGACCGCTGGCGTCACCGGCACGGCAGCCCCGGTCACGGCCGCGACCACGTCGTCCCGGGCCTGGTCGCCCCGCACGCCACCCTGCCCGTGATCGGCGGCCAACTGGCGCTCGGCGTCTGGCAGTCCGTCGTCCTGATCGACACCAACCGAGACAACCCGCGCCGGACGGTCCGGCTCTCCTTCCTGGGCTGACCGGGCCGCACCCCGGCCCGGCCGTCCCGCCGGGGGCCTGTGGCGTGGCCTCCGGCGGGGTGGCCGGCTGCGGTCGTGGTCGGCGGGTCGGCTATCGGGTGGCCGTGCGGCCGTCGGTCCGGCCGGGTGCGGGGAGGATCGGGGTCGTCGTCGGCCCGGCCCTCCTGCCGGGGGCCTGTGGCGTGGCTTCCGGTGGGGTGGCCGCCCCGGTGGGGGAGGCCGCCGTGGCGACGGCGGAGAGGTAGCGCTCGATGGCCAGGTACTGGCAGAGCACCGCCACCGGGCGGCCGAGCCGCGCGTACCAGGAGGCGAGCCGGGCGAACGCGGTCACCTCGAACCAGACCTCGCCCGCGGTGTCCATGGTCACCAGGAACGCCTCCTCGCCGCACTCCGGGTGCCCGGGGAGGGTGCCGTAGGCGAAGCCGATCCGGTCCGGCTCGTCCACCGTCCACACCACCCGGCAGGGGATCACCAGCCGGGGCCGCCGCAACCCGGGCAGGCTCAGCCGCAGCAGGACGGTCGCGCCCTCCTCGGCCGGCGCGTACGGATGGACGGCGAAGCCGCTGCCCAGCTGGCTGCCCCAGCCGAGCACGTACCGCCCGGCCCGCTCCAGGACGTCGGGACCGTGCCCGAGGTGGATCCGCCGCCGCAACTGGGCGTAGCCCTCGGGGAGCCGGGCCTCGCGGGTGGCGCCCACCTCCGGGTAGGTCGGGGCGGCGGCGCGAGCGGCGAGCAACCGCCGGTGGAGCGAGACGGGGGAGGCGGAGGAGGCGGGCATGGGCCTCACGGTAACCGGGCCCGGCCGTCGGGACGGGGGGTGGGGGTGGGCGGACGGGTCGCCCGCCCTGGCACTCGCGGCGCCTCGGGCCCGTCCGGCCGGGCCTGGGCGGCGCGGGTCCTGGTTCGGTGGCTCCGCCCGCCCGGCCGCCGGTGCCCCGGCCCCGGCCGGCGGGGCCGTCCGCCCAGCGCTCCGGGCCCGTCCGGCCGGGGCCGGCCTTGCCGAGGGGTGGGGGCGCGGAGTATCAAGGCGGCATGAGCGAAGCGGTGAAGAACGAAACGGACCCGGTCTGCGCACTCGCCCCCGGTGGCGCCGGGCCGGAGGCCGCCCTGACGCACGACCCGGAGCTGACCGGGCCGCGCGCGGACTGCGTGCTGTGCGGGGAGCCGACCGAACTGCCCGCCGACCACCCCGGTGTCACGCTCTGCCCGGTCTGCACCTGGCAGCAGGCGCAGCGGATCGCCTGCTCCGGCTGACGGAGCGCACCCGACCGGGCCCGGCGCGGCCGTGGCGCCCCGGGCCCCGCGGTCCCCGGGCCTCCCCTCAGGCGTCCTCCCGCCCGGCGAGCGCGAGGGTGGAGCCCCGGCGGCCCTTGCGGACCATCAGCTGCGCAGGGATCCGGCTCCTCAGATCGGCGACGTGACTGACGATGCCGACCGCGCGGTCCCGCTCGCGCAGGCCGTCGAGGACGTCCATCACCTCTTCCAGCGCCTGCTCGTCCAGCGTGCCGAAGCCCTCGTCGATGAAGAGCGTGTCCAGCGGCATGCCACCGGCCTCGTCGGTGACCACGTCGGCGAGACCGAGCGCCAGGGCGAGCGAGGCGAAGAAGCTCTCGCCGCCGGAGAGCGTCGAGGTGTCCCGCTCGGTGCCGGTCCAGGCGTCCACCACCCGCAGTGCGAGGCCCGAGCGCTTGTTGCCGGTGCCCCGGCCGTCGCTGTGGACCAGGGTGTACCGGCCGCCCGACATCCGTACCAGGCGGGCGCTCGCCGCCGCCGCCACCTGCTCCAGCCGGGCCGCCAGGACGTACGACTCCAGCCGCATCCGCAGCCGGTTCTCGGTGGAGGTGCCGGCGGCGACGGACGCCAGCCGGTTGATCCGGGCGTACCGGTCCAGGGCCGGGGCCAGTGACGCGGCCAGCTCCGCCAGCTGCCGCCCGATCCCGGCCAGTGCCGTGCAGCGCGCCTGCGCCGCCTCGTGGCCGGCGTGCGCCCGGCGGAGCCGGTCGGTGGCCGCCAGCAGCTCGGCCTGGGTGCCGGGCAGATCGGCCGGCGGGCGGCCGGCGGCCACGGCCAGCTCGGGCCGGGCCAGCTCCCGCTCCGCCGCGGCCAGCGCCGAGCGGTGCCGGGTCAGCCGGGCCTCCAGCCGCTCGCGTTCCTCCCGGGGCAGCAGGACGGCCGTCGCCTCCTCCGGGCTCGGGAACCCGGCCGCGACGGCTGCCCTGGCCAGCTCGTCCTCGGCCTTCTTCCGTTGCAGCGCCGCGTCCGTGCAGGCCCGGGCCGCTCCGGCGAGTGCCGCCACGCTCCCGGCGAGGCCGGCCAGCGCCGAGGCCCGGGCGGACACCGACGCCGCGTCGCCCCGGGCCGCGGTCACCCGGCGGGTCAGCTCCTCCTGCTCGCTGCCGAGGGTCTGGATCCGGGCGGTCAGCGCGGCGGCGCGCTCACCGGCGTCGCGCAGTGCGGCGAGCTGGCGGGCCTGGTCCTGGGCCAGGCGTTCCAGCTCCCGGGTGACCGGGTCGAGGCCCTCTGCCGCCCGCAGCGCCTCGCGGTGCTCGCGCTCCAGCGCGCCCAGCGCCTCGGCCAGGGCCGCGACGCTCTCCGGCCCGGCCGCCCCGGCGGCGGTCGCCTCGCTCACCCGCAGGCCCGCCAGCTCCCGCTCGGCGGTGTCGGCCGCCTGCTCGGCCCGCGCCTGGGCGGCCCGGGCGGCGTCCTCCTCCTCCGCGCCGACCTGGCCACTCGCCGGGAGGGCCGGCTCCGGGTGCTCGGGCGATCCGCAGACCCGGCAGGCCTCGCCCGACCGCAGCTGCGCCGCCAGCTCGGCGGCCATGCCGGTCAGTCGGCGCTCGCGGACGTTCTGGCTGTGCTCGCGGGCGTCGAGCGCCTCGGTGCGCAGGGTGAGCGCCCGGGGCTCGGCCACGGCGATCGATGCCCGCAGCTCGTCCCGGCGGCGGGCGGCGGCCAGCCGCCCGGCCAGCTCGGCCTGCCGGACGTCCAGCTGCTCGACCCGGGCACCGGCGGCCCGGGCGGCGGACTGCTCCTCCTGGAGCGTGGCGAGCCGGCCGTCGAAGTCGGCCAGCCAGTCGGCGGCCTCCTCGGCCAGCTCCTCGGCGCGCCGCCGGTCGGCCTCCAGCGACGCCTGCTCGCGGCGGAACTCCGCGCAGCGCCGCTCCTCGGCCCGGGCCGTCTCCAGCCGGACCACCTCGGCCCGCAGCCGGTGCTCGGCCGCCGCCAGCTCCTCGGCCTCCGCGCGGGCCAGCGCCGGGCCCTCGCCGTCCGGGGCGCCGGCCAGCGCGGCGCGCTGGCGGCGCTCCTCCTCGTGGGCCGCCCGGTGGGCGGCCTCGGCGGCCTCGCGCAGGTGCAGCAGCGACTCCACCCCGACGGCCGCCCGGGCGGCCGTCAGCCTGGCGGAGTCACGCTCCATCGCCGGTGCGCCCTCGGCGAGGCGGGCCGCCTCCAGGGCGGCCTCCCGGTGGCGGCGCTGCCGGCCGGCCAGCTCCTCCGCGTTCCCGCGGTCCGCCTGGGCCCGGCGATGGCCGGCCTCGGCGCCGGCCAGCGCGGACTCGGCGACGGCGAGCTGCTCGGCGGCGCCGCCGCGCAGGATCGCGGCCCAGCCGAGCACCCCGGCGGTGAGGTCCGCGGCGGGGTGCGCCGACTCCTCCTCGGTGGGCACCCAGCCGGCGGCGGGCTCGGCCTGCGGACCGGCCGCCTGCTCGGCCTTGCTGGCCAAGTCCCGCAGGCGCCGGCGGCCGGTCTGGACGGCGGCCTCCTGGGAGCGGCGCTGCTCGGCCAGCCAGGCCTCGACGTGCTGGAACCGCTCGGTGTCGAACAGTCGCCTGAGCAGCTTGCCGCGCTCCTCGGAGTCGCCGCGCAGGAAGCGGGCGAAGTCCCCCTGCGGGAGCAGCACCACCTGGCAGAACTGCTCCCGGCTCATCCCGATCAGCCGGTGGATCTCCTCCCCGGCCTCCTGGTGCGACTTGCTGACCGCCCGCCAGCCCGGCGTGCCGTCGCCGCTGTCGGCGGCCCACTCGCGCAGCAGCGTCTGGGCGCGTTCGACGGTCGTCCCCCGGCCGACCTTCTTGGGGCGCAGCTGCTCGGGCAGCCGGGTGATCTCCAACCGCCGCCCGCCGAGCGTCAGCTCCAGCCGGACCTGGGTGAGCCGCAGCGGTTCGGCGTGGTCGCTGCGCAGCCGGCTGGCCCGCCTGGCGCCGGGCACCTCGCCGTAGAGGGCGAAGCAGACGGCGTCCAGCACACTGCTCTTGCCCGCGCCGGTGGCCCCGCGCAGCAGGAAGAGCCCGCCGGAGGCGAGCGCGTCGAAGTCCACCGTCTCGGTGCCGGCGAACGGTCCGAAGGCGGTGACGGTGAGGCTGTGGAGTCTCATCGGGGCAGCTCCGCCTTGCGGTCGTCGCTCTCCCGGACGGTCTCGAAGCCCTCGCGCAGCCAGCCGAGCTCGTCCGCGTCCGGCTCGGCGCCGGGGCGCACGTGCCGCAGGAAGCCCTCGGCGATCTCCAGGTCCGCCCGGCCGCTGACCCGGGCCGCGTACGAGGGGGAGGCGGTGGCCTCGCTCTCCTCGGGATCGAAGAGCAGCTGCAGGGTGTGCGGGAAGCGCCGGCGCAGCTGCTCCATCGGCTCGGCCGGGCGGCCGGGGTCGGTCAGGGTGGCCTGGACCCAGGACCGCTCGTGCTCGGCGTGCTCCGGGGCGGTCAGCAGCTGGTCGAGGTGGCCGCGCAGGCGGGCCAGCGGCCGCGGCCGCGGGCAGTCGATCCGCTGGGCGGCGACCGAGCCGTCCGCCGCGAGGTCGACCAGCCACATGGTCTTGCGGTGGGTGGCCTCGGAGAAGGAGTAGGCGAGCGGCGAGCCGCTGTAGCGCAGGTGCGGGGCGAGCGTCTGGCAGCCGTGCAAGTGGCCCAGCGCGGCGTAGTCCACCCCGTCGAAGACGGACGCGGGGACGGAGGCGACTCCGCCGACCGCGATGTCCCGCTCGCTGTCGCTGGGTGCGCCGCCGGTGACGAAGGCGTGTGCCAGCACCACCGACCTGGTGCCCGCGGGGCGGCTCGCGAGGTCGGCCCGGACGGCGTCCATCGCCGCGCCGAGCACCGCCGCGTGGCCGCCGCGCGCCAGCCCGAAGCGCTCCCGGACCAGCGTCGGCTCCAGGTAGGGCAGCCCGTAGACGGCGACCGGCCCGTGCTCGTCGGCCAACAGGACCGGCACCGCGCACTCGCCCGGGTCGGTCCGCAGGTGGACGCCGGCCCGGCCGATCAGGCCCGCGCCCACCCCGAGCCGGCGGGCCGAGTCGTGGTTGCCGCTGATGAACACCGTCGGCACGCCCAGGTCGGCCAGCCGGTGCAGCACGTCGTCGAACAGGGCGACCGCCTCCAGACCGGGCAGCGCGCGGTCGTACACGTCGCCGGCGACGAGCACGGCGTCGACGCGCTCGGCCCGGACCACCGCCACGAGGTGGTCCAGGAAGGCGCGCTGGGCGTCGTGCAGGCTCTCCCGGTGGAAGGAGCGCCCGAGATGCCAGTCGGAGGTATGCAGCAGTCGCATGGTCCCCGACCATAACGTCCGGCACTGACAACGCGGGCCGGATCGGGCGTCACACCCGTCCTCGGGGGCTCCGGCCGATCGCTCAGGGTGCGTTGTCAGTGACGGTGTGTATGTTCTCGATCGCCGGCCGCTCCGAGCCCGGGGCGGCGGCACGAGCCCCTGGGAGGACCCATGTCCGTGCAGTCCCCGAACGTCGACGGCCGCCCCGCGGTCGGGTCCGTCGTGCCCGGGTCCGTGCCCGTGCCTGTCGTGTCGGCGTCCGCCGTGCCTGAGCCGGTCGGGCGGGACCGGCCCGGGCGCCCGGCGGCCGGTGGGCGCGCCCGGCGCGCGATGCGGCGC
>NZ_JBHWUI010000082.1:0-39415 GCF_042737525.1 Kitasatospora sp. NPDC059973
CCGATCGATCCGGCGCTGCCGGGTGAGCGGATCGACTACATGCTGGCGGACTCGGGCGCGGCGGTGCTGGTCACCGTGAGCGGCCGGTCGGTGGACTTCGCCGGGACCAGGATCGACCTGGACACGGTGGTGCCTGATGAGGTCCCGCCGTTGCCCGCTTCGGGCGCGGTGACGGATCCGGAGCAGTTGGCGTACGTGCTGTACACGAGTGGTTCGACGGGGCGTCCGAAGGGCGTGATGATCGGGCACGGTGCGCTGCACAACCTGCTCGCCTCGATCCGGGACGACCTGGGGGCCCAGGGCCGTACGGTGTGGCTGGCCTCGACCTCGGTGTCCTTCGACATCTCGGGTCTGGAGCTGCACCTGCCGTTGATCACGGGTGGCCGGGTGGTGCTGGCACGGGACCACGAGGCGAAGGACCCGGCGGCACTGATCGCCCTGATCGGGGCCCACCGGGTGACCCATGTGCAGGCCACGCCGTCGGCGTGGCGACTGCTGCTGGAGGCCGGCTTCGACGACTGGACGGTCACCGCCCTGACCGGCGGCGAGCCCCTCCCGGCGCACCTCGCGACCCGGCTGATCGAGACCACCCAGCGGGTGGTCAACGTCTACGGTCCGACCGAGACCACCATCTGGTCGAGCTTCTGGGACGTCCCCGAGGAGCCGGAGACCATCGCCGTCGGCCACCCGCTGGCCAACACCGGCCTGTACGTGCTGGACGAGCGACTGCGGCAGCTGCCCCCCGGAGTGACCGGCCAGCTGTTCATCGACGGTCACGGGGTGGCCCGGGGCTACCACGGCCGGGCGGACCTCACGGCGGAGAAGTTCCTGCCGAACCCGTACGGGGCGGCGGGTTCGCGGCTGTACGCGACGGGTGACCTGGCCCGGTTCCTGGCGGACGGCAGTCTGGAGTGCCTGGGCCGGATCGACAGCCAGGTCAAGGTCCGTGGTTACCGTATCGAGCTGGGTGAGATCGAGACGGTCCTGAGCGGGTTGGAGCAGGTCCGCCAGGCCGTCGTGACCGTCCACGACGAGGCCCTCGTCGCGTATGTCGTGCCCGTCGGCGGCCGGGTGGACGCGGGGGAGCTGCGGGCCCGCCTCGCCGAAACCCTGCCCGAGTACATGGTCCCGGGCGCGTTCGTGGCGATCGACGCCGTCCCGCTGAGCAACAGCGGCAAGGTCGACCACCGCGCGCTCCCCGCCCCCGACCTGGACGCGTTCGCCACCGGCGGCTACACCGCCCCGCGTACTCCGGTCGAGGAGCGCCTGGCGGCGGTCTGGGCCGAGGTCCTGGGCCTGCCGCGGGTCGGTGTCGAGGACAGCTTCTTCGACCTCGGCGGCGACTCCATCCGCGCCGTCCGCCTGGTCGGAGCCCTCCGCGCCGCCGGCTACGACATCACCATCCCGGACGTCTTCCAGCAGCGCACCATCGCCGCTCTCGCGGCCCGGATCGGTGACGGCACCGGCCACTCCCTGATCACCGCCGTCCAGCCCTTCGCCCTCATCGGCGCGGACGACCGCACGGCCCTCCCGGCCGACGTCGTCGACGCCTACCCGCTCTCCCAGGCGCAGACCGGCATGCTGGTCGAACTGGCGGCGGCCCAGGACTCGACGCTCTACCACAACCTCAACTCCTTCCGGATCGCCGAGAGCATCGGCTACGCGGCGGAGGAGCTGCGCCGCGCCGTCGACATCCTGACGGAGCGTCACGAAATCCTGCGCACCTCGATCGCGCTGTCCGGGTACGCGCAGCCGCTGCAGCTCGTGCACGCCTCGGCGCGGATCCCGCTCACCACCGTCGACCTGCGCGGCCTCACCGCCGACCAGGCGCAGGACCGGGCACGCGAGTACGTGCGGCAGGAGCGCGCGGCCGGCTTCGACCTGACCGCCGCCCCGCTGCTGCGGATCGCCGCGCACATCGAGTCCGACCGGGCCTGGCACCTGACCTTCAGCCACAGCCACACCGTGACCGACGGCTGGACGCTCAACTCGCTGCTGATGGAGCTCCTGGGCGTCTACCAGGCGCTCTGCGAGGGCCGGGAACCGGCGGTCCACGAGGCGCCCGCCGTCCGCTACGCCGACTACATCGCCGCCGAACAGGCCTCCCTCGCCGACCCGGCCGACCAGGCCTTCTGGCAGCAGGTCGTCGACGAGCACAGCCCGCTGGTGCTGCCCGGCAGCTGGGCGGACCAGGCGGGGCGGGCCCCGGTCGACCGGACCGTCGACTACACCGACCTGGAGGACGGACTGCGCGTCCTCGCCGGCCGGGCGAAGACCTCGCTCAAGAGCGTGCTGCTGGCCGCGCACCTCAAGGTGCTGTCCGCCCTCACCCCGGACGAGGCCTTCCACACCGGCGTGGTCTACCACGGCCGCCTGGAGGCGCCGGGCGCCGACCGGGTGCTCGGCATGCACCTCAACACCCTGCCCTTCCCGACCACCCGCGGTGCCCGCACCTGGCGCGAGCTGGTCGAGCGGACCTACGCCACCGAGACCGCCATCTGGTCCCACCGCCGCTACCCGCTGCCCGCCGTCCAGCGCGCCGCCGGCGGCTCCGGCCTGCTGTCGACCCTCTTCGACTACCAGGACTTCCACCAGGTCGACAGCGGGAAGGCCGCCGGCGGCATCGGCATCGACGGCGGCCTGGACGGGGGCGGCAACGAGTTCGCCCTGATGGCCATCGCCGGCAACGGACGACTCGGCCTCGCCGCCGGAGCCGGCGCCCTCGGCAGCGCGAACCTGGAGCGGCTGGCCGCCCTCTACCGGCTGGTCCTGGAGTCGATGGCCGCCGATCCGGACGGTGACGCCCTCGCCGTCCCGCTGCCCGAGACCGACCGCCGGCTGCTCGCCGACTGGCAGCGGCGCACCGAACTGCCCGTGGACGCCTGCCTCCACGAGCTGTTCGCCGCCCGGGCCGCCCGCACCCCGGACGCCGTCGCCCTGACCAGCGGCTCGTCCCACCTCACCTACGCCGAGCTGGACGAGCGGGCCAACCGCATCGCCCGGCACCTCACCGCCCTCGGAGCCCGTCCCGACACCGTGGTCGGCGTCAGCCTGGAGCGCGGCCCCGACCTCGTCCCCACCCTGCTCGGCGTCCTGAAGTCCGGCGCCGCCTACCTGCCGCTGGACCCCTCCAACCCGGCCGACCGCCTCGCCTACATGCTGGCCGACGCCAAGGCCGACCTGCTCGTCACCCACTCCGCCCTGGACGAGCTGGAGTTCACGGGCACCCGTGTGTTCGTCGACGCCCACGCCGCCGAGATCGCGGCCCGTCCGGCCACCGCGCCGGTCACGGACGTGCGCCCGGACAATCTGATCTACGTCATCTACACCTCGGGCTCCACCGGCCTGCCCAAGGGCGTCAGCCTCACCCACGCCAACGTCGCGCGCCTGTTCACCACGACCCGCGAGCAGCTGGCCTTCTCGGCGGACGACGTGTGGGCGCTGTTCCACTCCTACGCCTTCGACGTCTCCGTCTGGGAGATGTGGGGCGCCCTGCTGCACGGCGCCCGCCTCGTCGTCGTCCCGCCCACCGTGAGCCGCTCCCCGCACGATCTGATCGACCTGCTGGTCCGCGAGCGGGTCAGCGTGCTGTGCCAGACGCCGTCCGCCTTCCGCGCGCTGTCCGGCCTGGCCGAGCAGGACGACCCGCGGGTGGACCGACTCGCCCTGCGCACCGTCATCTTCGCCGGTGAGCGCCTCGACATGGCCGAACTCCGCTCCTGGGCGGCCCGCAAGGGCACCGAGCGCCCGGCCCTGGTCAACATGTACGGCCCCACCGAGATCACCGTGTACGCGACCCACCACGTGATCACCGCCGACGAGGTGGCCACCTCCCACCGCAGCAACATCGGCCATGCGCTGGGGGACCTGAGCATCCACCTCCTGGACACCGCCGGCCACCCGGTGCCGGTCGGCGTGCCCGGTGAGATGCACATCGGCGGCCCGGGCCTGGCCCGCGGCTACCTCGACCGCCCCGGGCTGACCGCCGAGCGGTTCGTCCCCGACCCCTTCGGCGCGCCCGGCTCCCGCCTCTACCGCACCGGCGACCTCGTCCTGCGCCTGCCCGACGGCGCCATCGACTTCCTCGGCCGGATCGACGGCCAGATCAAGATCCGCGGCTACCGCGTCGAGCTGGGCGAGATCGAGGCCGCACTGGCCGCCTGCGCCGGGGTGCGCCAGGCCGTGGTCACCGTGCGCGAGAACGCGGCGGGGGAGAAGTCCCTGGTCGGCTACGTCGTCACCGGGACCGCCGGGGCGGGCGCCGACACGGCGGCGCTGCGCGCGGCGCTGGCCGTCACCCTGCCCGAGTACATGGTCCCGGCCGCGTTCGTCGCCCTGGACGCCCTCCCGCTCAGCAACAGCGGCAAGCTCGACCGCCGCGCGCTGCCCGCGCCGGACCTGGACGCCTTCAGCACCGGCGGCTACACCGCCCCGCGCACCCCCGTCGAGGAGCGCCTGGCGGCGGTCTGGGCCGAGGTGCTCGGCCTGTCCGAGGTGGGCGTCGAGGACAGCTTCTTCGACCTCGGCGGCGACTCCATCCGCGCCGTCCGCCTGGTCGGCGCGCTGCGCGCGGCCGGCTACGACGTGAGCATCCGCGACGTCTTCGACCACCGCACCGTCGCCGCCCTGGCCGCCACGGTCGGCGACGGCGGCGCGTCGCTGATCACCGCCGTCGAGCCGTTCGCGCTGATCGCGGAGGAGGACCGCGCGGCCCTGCCCGCCGACGTCGTCGACGCCTACCCGCTCTCGCAGATCCAGACCGGCATGCTGGTCGAGCTGATGACCTCCGGCGACCGCGGGCTCTACCACAACCTGAACTCCTTCCGGATCCCCGACGCCGTGCCCTTCGACGCCGCCGCGCTGCGCGGCGCGCTCGACCTGGTCGCCGCCCGGCACGAGATCCTGCGCACCTCGCTGCACCTCGCGGACTTCTCCCGGCCGCTCCAGCTGGTGCACGCCGCCGTCACCTTCCCGCTCGCCGTGCACGACCTGCGCGGCCTCACCGCCGAGCAGGCACAGGACCGGGCGGACACCTACCTGCGGGAGGAGCGCGCGGCCGGCTTCGACCTGACGGCCGCCCCGCTGCTGCGCTTCGCCGCGCACATCGAGTCCGACCGGGCCTGGCGCCTGACCTTCAGCCACAGCCACACCGTGACCGACGGCTGGACGCTCAACTCGCTGCTGATGGAGCTCCTGGACGTCTACCGGGCGCTGTCCGAGGGCCGTGAGCCGGCGGTGCACGAGGAGCCCGCCGTCCGTTACGCGGACTACATCGCCGCCGAACAGGCCTCCCTCGCCGACCCGGTCGACCAGGCCTTCTGGCAGCGGATCGTCGACGAGCACAGCCCGCTCGCGCTGCCGGCCGGGTGGGGCGGCGAGCGCGGCGGGCAGGTGAGCCACCAGGTGCCGTTCGCGGACCTGGAGGACGGCCTGCGGGCGCTGGCCGCCGAGGCGAGGACGTCGATCAAGAGCGTGCTGCTGGCCGCGCACCTCAAGGTGCTGGGCAGCCTCACCTCCGAGCAGGCCTTCCACACCGGCGTGGTCTACCACGGCCGGCTGGAGGCACCGGGCGCCGACCGGGTGCTCGGCATGCACCTCAACACCCTGCCCTTCCCGGCCACCCGGGGCGCGAGGACCTGGCGTGAGCTGGTCGAGCGGACGTACGCGACCGAGAGTGCCATCTGGTCCCACCGCCGCTACCCGCTGCCCGCCATCCAGCGCGCCGCCGACAACACCCGTGACCTGATCACCGTCCTCTTCGACCACCACGACTTCCACCAGGTCGACACCGACACCGTCGACGTGGACGGCGGGATCAACGACGGCGGCACCGAGTTCGCGCTCAACGCGATCCCCTCGAACGGGTACTTCAACCTGAGCGGCTCGACGGAGTACTTCACCGCGGCCAACCTGGAGCGGCTGGGCGCCATGTACCGGTCGGTACTGGAGGCGATGGCCGCCGACGCCGACGGCGACGCCCGCGCCGCCCACCTCCCGGCCGACGAACTCTCCCGACTGCTCGACACCTGGAACACCACCGTCGAGCAGCCGGTCGAGGACTGCGTCCACGAGCTGTTCGCCGCCCAGGCCGCCCGCACCCCGGACGCCATCGCGCTGACCAGCGGCGATCAGAGCCTCACCTATGCGGAGCTGGACGAGCGGGCCAACCGCATCGCCCACCACCTCATCGCCCTCGGCGCCGGCCCCGAGCGGATCGTCGGCCTCTCCCTGGAACGCGGCCCCGACCTCATCCCGGCCCTGCTGGGCATCCTGAAGTCCGGCGCCGCCTACCTGCCGCTCGACCCGGCCAACCCCGCCGACCGCCTCGCCTACATGCTCGCCGACGCCAAGGCCGACCTGCTCGTCACCCACTCCGCCCTCGACGAGCTGGAGTTCACCGGGGCCCGTGTGTTCGTCGACGTCCACGCGGACGAGATCAACGCCTGCCCGGCGACCGCACCCGTGACCGGCGTGCGTCCGGACAACCAGATCTACGTCATCTACACCTCGGGCTCCACCGGCCTGCCCAAGGGCGTCAGCCTCACCCACGCCAACGTCGCCCGCCACTTCGCGGCCACCCGGGGGCAGTTCGGCTTCCAGCCGGGCGACGTGGTCACCCAGTCGCACGCCTACAGCTTCGACGTCTCCGTCTGGGAGATGTGGGCCGCCCTGCTGCACGGCGGCCGACTCGTCCTCGTCCCCTCGGCGGTCGCCCGCTCGCCGCACGACTTCCTGGACCTCATGGTCGAGCAGCAGGTCACCGTCCTGCTGCAGACGCCCTCCGCGTTCTCCGCGCTCGCGGCGGCCGCCAAGGACGGCGACCCGCGGCTCGACCGGCTGGCCCTGCGCCTGGTCGCCTTCGGCGGTGAGCGACTGGAGGCCGCCGAACTCCAGCCCTGGATCGCCCGGATGGGCCTGGACCACCCCGAGCCGGTCAACCTGTACGGCCCGACCGAGACCACCATGCACTGCGCCTACCACCGGGTCGGCGCCGAGGACCTCGCCGACCCGCGCCGCAGCGTCATCGGGCGCCCGGTCGGCGACCTCACCATCCACCTGCTCGACGCGGCCGGCCGCCTGGTACCCACCGGCGTTCCCGGCGAGATCCACGTCGGCGGCCCCGGCGTGGCCCGCGGCTACCTCGACCGCCCCGCACTCACCGCCGAGCGCTTCGTCCCCGACCCGTTCGGCCCGCCCGGAGCCCGCCTCTACGTCACCGGCGACCTCGCCCGCCGCCTGCCCGACGGCAGCCTCGACTCCCTCGGCCGGATCGACAGCCAGGTCAAGATCCGCGGCCACCGCGTCGAGCTCGGCGAGATCGAGTCCGCGCTGACCGCCCACCCGGACATCCGCGACGCCGTGGTGACCGTCCATGAGCCGGCCCCGGGGGTCAAGCGCCTGATCGCCTACCTGGTGGCCGCCGGGCCGCTCGACCTGACCGGGCTGCGCGCCCGGCTCGGCGAGAGCCTGCCGGAGTACATGGTCCCGGCCGGGTACGTCCTGCTCGACCGGATCCCGCTGACCAGCAGCAGCAAGGTCGACGTGCGTGCGCTGCCCGCCCCCGACGCCGAAGCCTTCGACGCCTCGGAGTACGTCGGCCCGCGCACCCCCGCCGAGGAGCGGATCGCCGCCATCTGGGCCGACGTCCTCGGCCTGTCGCAGGTGGGCGTGCGGAGCAGCTTCTTCGACCTCGGCGGTGACTCGATGCGGGTCGTCCGGCTGGTCGGCGCGCTGCGCGCGGCGGGCTTCGACATCACCGTCCCCGCGGTCTTCGAGCACCGCACCGTCGCCGCGCTGGCCGCCACGGTCGGGACCGGCGGCGAGTCGCTGATCACCGCGGTCCGGCCGTTCGCGCTGATCGGCGACGGTGACCGGGCCCTGCTGCCCGCCGACGCCGTCGACGCCTACCCGCTCTCCCAGGTGCAGACCGGCATGCTCGTCGAGCTGCTCGCGACCGCCCCCGGGAAGCAGCGCAGCCTGTACCACAACGTCAACTCCTTCCTGATCCGGGACGGACAGCCCTTCTCGCTGGAGTCGCTGCAGGGCGCCGTGGACACCGTGGCGGCCCGCCACGACATCCTGCGCACCTCGATGCACCTGGAGGGCTTCGACGAGCCGCTGCAGATCGTGCACGCCACCGCCGACTACCCGGTGGTCCTGGAGGACCTGCGCGGCCTCGACCAGGCCGAACGGGCCCGGCTCAAGGGCGAGTTCCTGAGGCGCGAGCAGTCCCGGACCTTCGACCTCACTGTCGCGCCGCTGCTGCGGGTCTCGGCGCTCGTCGAGTCCGAGGACTCCTGGCGGCTCAACTTCACCTACAACCACGCCATTTCGGAGGGCTGGAGCTACAACTCGCTGCTGATGGAGGTGCTCGACTGCTACCGCGCGCTGCGCGACGCGGGCGCGCCGGACGCCTACGAGCAGCCGGCGGTGCGGTACGCGGACTTCATCGCCGCCGAGCAGACCGCGCTGGCCGACCCGGCCACCCAGGCCTTCTGGCAGCAGATCGTCGAGGAGCACACGCCGCTGGCGCTCCCGGCCGGCTGGGCCGCCGAGGCGGGCGAGGCGACCCGCCGGCACCTCCAGGTGCCGTTCGCGGACCTGGAGGACGGCCTGCGGGCGCTGGCCGCCCGGGCGAAGACCTCGCTCAAGAGCGTGCTGCTCGCGGCGCACCTCAAGGTGCTGTCCGCCCTCACCCCGGACGAGGCCTTCCACACCGGTGTGGTCTACCACGGCCGTCTGGAGGCGCCGGGCGCGGACCGGGTGCTGGGTATGCACCTCAACACCCTGCCGTTCCCGGCCAGTCGGGGTGCGAGGACCTGGCGTGAGCTGGTCGAGCGGACGTACGCGACGGAGACCGCCATCTGGTCCCACCGCCGCTACCCGCTGCCCGCCATCCAGCGCGCCGCCGGGAACACCCGCGACCTGCTCACGGTGCTGTTCGAGTTCCTCGACTTCCACCAGGTCGACACCGAAGCGGTCGACGTGGACGGCGGAGTCAGCGACGGCATCAACGAGTTCGCGCTCAACGTCATCCCGACCCGCGGCAGCGTGAACTTCCACGTCTCGGCCGGGGTGCTCAGCCAGGCGAGCCTGGAGCGGTTGGGTGGGTTGTACCGGTCGGTGTTGGAGGCGATGGCGGCGGATCCGGAGGGTGACGCGCGTGTGGTGCCGTTGGCCGGGGCCGAGGTGGCGGTGTTGTCCGCGCCGGGGCGTGAGGTGGTGTGGTCGACGGTCAGTGCGCCGGAGGCGTTCGCGGCCCGGGTCGTGGAGTCGCCGGACGCGGTCGCGGTGGTGGTCGGTGATGTGGAGCTGACGTACGGGCAGGTGGCTGAGCGGGCTGCGCGGTTCGGTGCGCTGTTGCGGGCGGCGGGTGTCGGTCCGGAGAGCGTGGTGGGTGTGTGCCTGCCGCGTGAGGCGGATCTGGTGCCGCTGCTGCACGGCGTGTGGCTGGCGGGTGGGGCGTATCTGCCGATCGATCCGGCGCTGCCGGGTGAGCGGATCGACTACATGCTGGCGGACTCGGGTGCGGCGGTGCTGGTCACCGTGAGCGGTCAGGCGGTGGAGTTCGCCGGGACGAGGATCGACCTGGACACGGTGATGCTCGATGAGGTCCCGCCGTTGCCCGCTTCGGGCGCGGTGGTTCCGGAGCAGTTGGCGTATGTGCTGTACACGAGTGGTTCGACGGGGCGTCCGAAGGGCGTGATGATCGGGCACGGTGCGCTGCACAACCTGCTGGCGTCGGTGCGGGACGACCTGGGTGTGCCGGATGGTTCGGTGTGGCTGGCCTCGACGTCGGTGTCGTTCGACATCTCGGGTCTGGAGCTGCATCTGCCGCTGGTCACGGGTGGCCGGGTGGTGCTGGCGCGGGACCATGAGGTGAAGGATCCGGCGGCGCTGGTCGCTCTGGTCGGGGCGCATGGGGTGAGTCATGTGCAGGCGACGCCGTCGGCGTGGCGGCTGCTGCTGGAGGCGGGGTTCGAGGAGCGTTCGGTTACCGCGCTGACGGGTGGCGAGCCGTTGCCCGGGCACCTGGCGTCCGCCCTGTCGGCGGTCACGCGGCGGGTGGTCAACGTCTACGGTCCGACGGAGACGACGATCTGGTCGAGCTTCTGGGAGGTGCCTACGGGTGTGGGGGCGGTGAGCATCGGCCACCCGTTGGCCAACACCGGCCTGTACGTGCTGGACGAGGGGCTGCGGTTGCTTCCGTCGGGGGTGACGGGTCAGTTGTTCATCGACGGTGACGGGGTGGCCCGGGGCTACCACGGGCGGGCGGACCTGACGGCGGAGAGGTTCCTGCCGAATCCGTACGGGGCGGCGGGTTCGCGGCTGTACGCGACGGGTGACCTGGCACGGGTCCTGGCGGACGGCAGTCTGGAGTGCCTGGGCCGGATCGACAGCCAGGTCAAGGTCCGTGGTTACCGTATCGAGCTGGGTGAGATCGAGACGGTCCTGAGCGGGCTGGAGCAGGTCCGCCAGGCCGTCGTGACCGTCCACGACGAGGCCCTCGTCGCCTACCTGGTGACCGAGGACGGCAGCGCGCCGGACATCGCCGCCGTACGGCGCGAACTGGGCCGGCAGCTGCCCGAGTACATGGTCCCGGGCGCGTTCGTGACGATCGACGCCGTCCCGCTGAGCAACAGCGGCAAGGTCGACCACCGCGCCCTCCCCGCCCCCGACCTGGACGCGTTCGCCACCGGCGGCTACACCGCCCCGCGTACTCCGGTCGAGGAGCGCCTGGCGGCCGTGTGGGCCGAGGTCCTGGGCCTGCCGCGGGTCGGTGTCGAGGACAGCTTCTTCGACCTCGGCGGCGACTCCATCCGCGCCGTCCGACTCGTCGGCGCCCTCCGCGCCGCCGGCTACGACATCACCATCCCGGACGTCTTCCAGCAGCGCACCATCGCTGCCATGGCCATCGCGGTCGGTGACGGCACCGGCGAGTCCCTGATCACCGCCGTCCAGCCCTTCGCCCTCATCAGCGCGGACGACCGCACGGCCCTCCCGGCCGATGTCGTCGACGCCTACCCGCTCTCCCAGGTCCAGACCGGCATGCTCGTCGAACTGCTGGGTTCGGGCGACCGCGGGCTCTACCACAACCTGAACTCCTTCCGGATCCCGGACACCGCGCCCT
This sequence comes from Kitasatospora sp. NPDC059973, assembly GCF_042737525.1. NCBI lineage: Bacteria > Bacillati > Actinomycetota > Actinomycetes > Kitasatosporales > Streptomycetaceae > Kitasatospora > Kitasatospora sp. NPDC059973. The sequence continues at coordinate 11,132 of NZ_JBHWUI010000082.1, forward strand.
TCGACGCCGCCGCGTTGCGCGGCGCGCTCGACCTGGTCACCGCCCGGCACGAGATCCTGCGCACCTCGCTGCACCTCGCGGACTTCTCCCAGCCGCTGCAGTCGGTGCACGCCACCGCCGAGGTCCCGCTCACCGTGCACGATCTGCGTGGTCTGACCGAGGCCGAGGTGGCGGAGCGCACGACCGCCTATGTCGAGCAGGAGCATGCGGCGGGCTTCGACCTGGCAGCCGCCCCGCTGCTGCGGATCGCCGTGCACATCGAGTCCGACCAGGCCTGGCGGGTGACCACCAGCCACAGCCACACCGTGACCGACGGCTGGACGCTCAACTCGCTGCTGATGGAGCTCCTGGAGGTCTACCGAGCGCTGCGCGACGGCCGCGAACCGGCGGTCCACGAGGCTCCCGCCGTCCGCTACGCCGACTACATCGCCGCCGAGCAGACCGCGCTCTCCGACCCGCAGACCCAGGCCTTCTGGCAGCACCTGGTCGACACCCACAGCCCACTCGCCCTCCCCGGCAGCTGGGCGGATCCGGCGACCCCGGGTACGCCCGTCGGCCGGATCGTCCACTACGGCGACCTGGAGGACGGTCTGCGTCGTCTCGCCACCGAGGCGAGGACGTCGCTGAAGAGCGTGCTGCTGGCCGCGCACCTCAAGGTGATGGGCAGCCTCACCGCCGAGGACGCCTTCCACACCGGCGTCGTCTACCACGGCCGCCTGGAGGCGCCCGGCGCGGACCGGGTGCTCGGTATGCACCTCAACACCCTTCCGTTCCCGACCACTCGGGGCGCGAAGACCTGGCGCGAACTGGTCGAGCGGACCTACGCGACGGAGACCGAGATCTGGTCGCACCGCCGCTACCCGCTGCCCGCCGTCCAGCGCGCCGCCGGCAGCTCCGGCGACCTGGTCTCGATCCTCTTCGAGTACCTGGACTTCCACGTCGTGGACGAGAACTCCGTCGACCTGGACGGGTCGATGGGCGACGGCGCCAACGAGTTCGCCCTCAACGTGCTGGCCCGGCGCGACCATCTGACGCTGGCCGGTACCAGTGCGGCCGTCGACCGGTCGCGGCTGGCCCTGTTGGGTGAGCGTTACCGGCTGGTGCTGGAGGCGATGGCCGCCGACCCCAACGGCGACGCGACCCTCTCCCACCTGCCCGAGACCGAGCGCACCCAGCTCACGACCTGGGCCGCAGGCGACCCGGTCGACTGGCCGGCGGGTCTGACCGTCGACCTGATCGAAGCCCAGGCCGCCGCGACTCCGGACGCGGTCGCCGTCATCGCCGGGGACGTCCGCCTCACCTACCGCGAGGTCGACGAACGCGCCAACCGCATCGCCCACCACCTGCTCACCCTCGGCGCCGGACCGGACGTCCTCGTCGGCGTCTGCCTGGAGCGCGGCCCCGACCTCGTCCCCACCCTCCTCGGCGTCTGGAAGGCCGGCGCCGCCTACCTCCCCCTCGACCCGTCCTGGCCCGCCGACCGCCTCGCCTACGTCCTCACCGACACCGCCACCCCGATCGTGATCACCTCCGGCGCCCTCACCGCCACCCTCACCCCCGTCTACGACGCCACCCTCGTCGTCCTCGAACGCGACCACCGCCGCATCGACCGCCGCCCCACCACCACACCCCAGCGCACCCTGGACGGCCAGAACCTCGCCTACGCCATCTACACCTCAGGCTCCACCGGCCGCCCCAAGGGCGTCCTCGTCCACCACCACGGCCTCGCCAACTACCTGCACCACACCACCCACCTCTACGCCAGTGCCGCAACCGGCGGCGCACCCCTCTTCTCCTCCATCGCGTTCGACCTCGGCATCCCCAACCTCTTCACCCCCCTCCTCACCGGCCAGCCCCTCACCCTCCTCCCCGACAGCCTCGACACCGCGAGCCTGGGCGCGGCACTGGTGGAAGCCGGACCGTTCTCCTTCGTCAAGCTCACCCCCGGCCACCTCGACCTCCTCACCCACCAACTCACCCCCACCCAGGCACGCGACCTCGCCGGCATCGTCATCGCCGCCGGCGACAACTTCCCCCTCACCCTCGCCCAGCGCTGGCAGGACCTCGCCGGCCCCCACGGCACCCGCCTCGCCACCGAGTACGGACCCACCGAGATCACCATCGGCAACTCCGGCTGCCCCGTCGACACCACCCTCACCCTCGAAGCCGTCCCCCTCGGCGCGCCCTTCCCCAACACCGGCATGCACGTCCTCGACGAGCACCTCCACCCCGTCCCCGTCGGCGTCCCCGGCGAGATCTACATCGACGGCACCGGCATCTCCCGCGGCTACCACCACCGCCCCGACCTCACCGCCGAACGCTTCCTCCCCAACCCCCACGGACCCGCCGGCACCCGCCTCTACCGCACCGGCGACCTCGCCCGCTTCCTCCCCGACGGCACCCTCGAAACCCTCGGCCGCATCGACAACCAGGTCAAGATCCGCGGCTACCGCATCGAACTCGGCGAAATCGAAGCCCGCCTGCGCGAACACCCCCACATCACCGACACCGTCGTCACCGTCCGCGAACCCAGCCCCGGTAACAAGCGCCTCACCGCCTACCTCATCACCGACACCACCATCGACACCGCCATCGACACCGCGGCACTGCGCACCCACCTCGCCGACAAACTCCCCGACTACATGATCCCGACCACCTACCTCACCATCGACACCATCCCCCTCACCCCCAACGGCAAGATCGACACCCGCGCCCTCCCCGCCCCCGACCTCGACACCCTCACCACCACCCACTACACCGCCCCCCGCACCCCCCTCGAAGAACGCCTCGCCACCATCTGGGCCGAGGTCCTCGACCTCCCCCGCATCGGCATCCACGACAGCTTCTTCGACCTCGGCGGCGACTCCATCCGCGCCGTGCAGGTGCTGGCCAAGTGCCGGGAGGCTGGCGTGCCGCTGGCGCTGTGGATGATGCTCCAGGCCAAGAGCCTGGCCGAGGTGGCGGGCATGATCGACGCCGAGCCGGCCGGTCCGGCCGGGGAGGACGTGCCGCTGACCCCCAGTCAGCACCGTTTGCTGGCCTCGGCCGACGGTGGCGCCCGGACGGTCCGGCTGGCGCTCGGGCGGGTGCCCGACGCAGCGGTGCTCGCCGCCGCGCTCGGCGCGCTGGTGGCCCGCCACGAGGCTCTGCGGCTGCGGATCTCCGCCGACGGCCGGTCGGCGGAGCCGGCCCCGGCGCCCGCCGGGACGGCCCTGCTCACGGTGCTCGATCTCGGTACCGTGGCGCCCGCCGACCGTGCCGGCCAGCTCGACGGTGCGCTCGCCCGGGACCGGGCCGGGCTGGTCCCGTCCGAGGGGGCGATGCTCCGCGCCACGCTGGTCCGCTTCGACGACGAGAAGCGTCACGAGCTGTGGCTGACGATCCACCAGCTCGCTGCGGACGCCGCCTCCTGGCCGATCGTGCTCGCCGATCTGAACGCGGCCTACGCGCAGTCGGCGGCGGGTGCTCCGGTGCTGACGGCCCCGGTCGAGGTGCCGTGGCGGGCCTGGGCGCAGGAGCTGGGCGAGCAGGCGCACTCCGAGCGGGTGGCCGAGCAGGCGGAGTACTGGCTCGACCGGGCCGAGGCCGTGTCGCTGCCGGTGGACCGGGTCGGGGACCAGGCGCCGTGCCGGGCCACCGAGGAGACCGTCACGGTCGTGCTGCCCGCCGAGCGGACGGCCGCGCTGCTGGCCGGTCCGCGCCCCGAGCAGCCGTTGCTGACCGCCCTCGGCCAGACCCTGGCGCAGTGGGCCGGCGGCGACCGGATCCTGCTCGACGTCGTCACCGATCCGCGCCACCAGCAGGCGCTGGCATCCGAGTTGGCGAACACCGTCGGCCCGCTGGCGGACCTGCACCCGGTGGTGCTGCGGATCCCGAAGGGGCGTGAGCTGTCCGCCGTGCACACCGCGGTCGCGCGCCGGCTGCGGTCGGTGCCGGCGCCCGCGCACGGCTACGGCCTGCTCCGCTACCTGGCCCCGGACGCCGAGCTGGCGGCCGAGCTGGCGGAGCTGCCGACCGGCGAGGTCCGGTTCGGCTTCACCCCGGCCGCGCCGTCGGCCGCCGCGCCGCCGCTCACCGGTGCCGAGCGGGACGGCGAGCCGCCGCTGGTGTTCGTCCCGGGCCGGATCGAGCTGCGGGCGGCCCCGGACGCGCCGTCGACCCACCTGCTCGACATCGCGGCCGAGGTCTACGACGGCCGGCTGTACCTGCACTGGACGTACAACACCGCCGTCCACGAGCCGGCCACCGTCCAGCGCCTCGCCGCCGAGCAGCTGCGCTGCGTGGCGGAGCTGCTGGACCAGGCCGGTGACCGGCCGGCGGCCGCCCCGCGCGGCCGGTCCGCGGCGGCCCCGGCGGGTGTCGCCGGGGTGGCCGAGGTGATGGCGCGGCACGGCATCCCGGGTGCCTCGCTGGCGCTGATCCGCAACGGCGAGCTGGCGGCGGTCGAGCAGTTCGGCGTGCTCGGGGTGGAGGACCCCGCACCGGTGACCGCCGAGACGCTGTTCCCGGCCGGTTCGATCTCCAAGCACGTGACCACGTTCGCCCTGTTGCGCCTGGTCGAGGCGGGCGTGATCGAGCTGGACCGCGACGTCAACGAGTACCTCACCTCCTGGCAGGTCCCCGCGCTGCCCGGGGTGTCGACCCCGGTGACGCCCCGGCTGCTGATCGCCAACCTGTCCGGCATCGCCCCCCATCCGGACGTCGACGGGAACTACCACCGCCACGACCCGGTGCCCACGGTGCTCGACGTGCTGAACGGCCGCCCGCCGGCGATCACCCCGCCGGCCCGGCTGCTGGACGAGCCCGGCGCCACCTTCCGGCAGATCCCGCTGAACTACTCGGTGCTCCAACAGGCCATGGCGGACGCCACCGGCGAGGAGTTCCCGGCCCTGGTGCACCGGCTGGTACTGGCGCCGCTGGGGATGACGGGCAGTGGCTTCGGGGTGTCCGTCCCGGACGAGCTGGGCCGGCCGTACGCGCGCGGCCACCACGCCGACGGCACCCCGGTGTCCGGCGGGTACGTGCTCAACCCCGAGCTGGCGGCCGGCGGCCTGTGGACCACCGCGGCCGATCTGGCCAGGCTGGCCGTCGAGGTGCGGCGCTGCCACCTGGGGCACTCCGGCGGCCTGGTGGGCGCCGAGCTGGTCCGGCGGATGCTCGCCCCGCAGTCCGGCCGCTCCTACGGCTGGAGCACCATCGTCGACGACACCAGCGGCGACCTGGAGTTCGGGCACGGGGGTCAGGCCGTCGGGTTCCAGGCGATGACCGGCCTGCGGGTGCACTCCGGCACCGGCGTGGTGCTGCTGTCCAACGCGGTCACCGGGCGCGAGCTGGTCAAGCACCTGCTCGCCACGGTGTGGACCGGCCAGAACCGGCTGGCCCACCTCTGGCAGCAGGCGATCGACGAGGCCACCGAGGCGGAGTCGCGGCTGGGCTGAGCCCCGGCTGGGCCCAGCCGCTGAGGGCCCGGCCGCCGGCCCCCGTCCCCCCCGCCGCGCGCGGGGCGGGCGGGGGCCGGTCCGTGTGCGGCGGCCGTGGCCGGAGCCCCGGTCCGACGCGGGTTGCCGAAGCCCCGGACCGCCCCGGACCGGCCCCCGGGCCTACCCCGAATCGCCCCGGGCCCGCCCTCCCGGGCATGACCACATCGTGCCAGTGCAGCGTCCTGACGTCGCCGGACCGCTGACTGGGCCCCCCGACCGGCCCAGAATCCAGAGGGGGGCCGCCGGCCGGTGTCGGCGCGCCGGATCGCGGGTCGCCGCGGACGCGGCCGTCCGCACGAATTCGGCACAGCACAGGGGGAATCATGGAACTGCGCGTCCTAGGCCCAGTCGAGGTCCTCGACGACCAGGGCCTCCACATCGAACTGCCGGGCGTCAAGGCGCAGACGGTGCTCGCCAGCCTGCTGCTGGCGAACGGCCAGACCGTCTCCGACACGCACCTGAGCGACATGCTGTGGGCCTGGGACCCGCCGACCACGATGACCGCGCAGATCTACACCTACGTCTCCCGGCTGCGGAAGCGCCTGGGGCCGCACGTCGAGCTGGTCCGCCGCCCGCGTGGGTACCAACTGGTCGCGCATGAGGCCAAGTTGGACCTGACGACGTTCGAGCGGCTGGCCCGTCGCGGTCGTGACGCGCTGACCCGGGGGAACCTGGCGCAGGCCGCCGACGACCTGCGGGCGGCGGTGTCCCGCTACCGCGGCACGGTGCTCGGCAACGTGACCGAGTTCCTGGCGGACGCCGAGCGGCCCCGGCTGGAGGAGCTGCGGCTGGCCGCGCAGGAGGACCTGGTCGAGGTGGAGCTCGCGCTCGGCCGGCACCAGCGCCTGGTGCCGGAGCTGACCGCGCTGGCCACCGAGCACCCGACCCGGGAGCGGCTGAGGGCCCAGCTGATGACCGCGCTGTACCGGTGCGACCGGCAGTCGGACGCCCTCGCGGTCTTCCACGCCGGGCGCCGGATCCTGGCCGAGGAGCTGGGGATCGACCCGGGGGCCACCCTGACCGGCGTCCACCAGGCGGTCCTGGAGGGCACCCTGGGTCTGCCGGCCGCCGGCCCGGCGCCGTCGGGCCCGGTGCGGCTCGGCCTGCCCGCCGCCGGGCGGCCGGCGCCGGCCATGCTGCCGCCGGACGTCGCGGACTTCACCGGCCGCCGGGCGGAGCTGGCCCAGCTGGAGCGGTTGGTGGCGTCGGACGCGGCCGGTGCCGGCCCCCGGCGCGCGCTGATCACCGGGATGGCCGGGGTCGGCAAGTCGGCGCTCGCCGTCCACCGGGCGCACGGCCTGCGGGACCGCTTCCCGGACGGTCAGCTCTACGCCGACCTGACCGACCAGGACGGCACCTCGCGCTCCCCGGAGACCGTGCTGACCTCCTTCCTGCACGCCCTCGGCGTCGAGTCCGCCGATCCCGACCGGGGACTGCTGGAGCTGATCCGGCTGTACCGCACGCACTGCGCCGGGGCGCGCCTGCTGGTGGTGCTGGACAACGCGGTGAGCAACGCGCAGATCGCCCCGCTGCTGCCGAACGGGCCCGAGTCGGCGGTGATCGTCACCAGCCGCCGGCACCTGCTGGCCGCCTCGGGGCGGGACACCCTGGCGCTGCCGGTCTTCGACGACGGGGAGTCGATGGAGCTGCTGGCCGCGCTGGTCGGGCCGGAGCGGGTCGCCGCCGACCCGCTGTCGGCCCGGGCGATCGTGGACAGCTGCGCGGGCCTGCCGCTGGCCGTGCGGATCGCCGGGGTGCGGCTGGCGGCCCGGCCGCACTGGCCGCTGTCCCGGCTGGCCGGGCGGCTGGCCGACCAGAGCACCCGGCTGGACGAGCTGAGCTTCGGCGAGCTGCGGGTGCGCGAGACGATCCGGCGCTCGCTGCGCGAGGTCAGCCTGCGCGGCCGGCAGGTGCTGACCAGGCTCGCGCCCTTCGGGACGGGCGTCTTCCCCGCCGAGGCGGCCGCCTGGGAGCTGGGGCTGCCGCAGGCGACGGCGGAGCAGGTGCTGGAGGAGCTGGTGGACATCCGGCTGCTGGAGGCGGCCGGCGCGGGCGGCTCCGAGCGGGGCGGGTACCGGCTGCACGAGCTGGTGGTGCTGCTGGTGTCGGCGCCGGGCGCGGGCGGTGTGCCGAGCCAGCGCGGGGCGCCGCGGTCCCGGACCCCGCAGCTGCTGGCCGGCTGACGGCGGCGGCACCGCGGGAGCCTCCCGGCGGGCTCGGCCGGGAGGCTCCCGCGGTGCCGCTACGCCGGGGCCTCCCGCCCGGCCGCCCGGACGGCCGGGCTGAGCGTCACGGCGGCGGTCAGCAGCAGCAGGACGGCGGCCATGACGATCGCGGTCCAGGTGGTCCCGGCGCGGGCGAGCAGGTAGCCGGCGGCCAGCGAGCCCAGCGCGTTGGCGCCGGAGGTCAGGAAGGCCGAGGTAGCCGTCACCCGGCCCTGCAGCTCGTTCGGGGTGTTCCGGGCCATGTAGACCCCGCCGCAGACGTTGAACAGCCCGGCGACGAACATGATCCCGGCGGCCACCAGGCCGATCGCCACCGGCCGGTGCAGCAGCGCGACCAGCGGCATCAGCACCAGCCAGACCAGGTGGCCCAGCACCGCGGTGGCGTACAGGCCGACCCGCTTCGCCCACCAGCCGGCCGCCAGCGCGCCGAGCAGACCGCCGACCCCGGCCACCCCGGAGACCAGACCCAGCACCGCGGGGCTGCCGCCGTGCTCCTTGATCACCACCATGACGGTGAGGCTCAGCATCTGGAAGAGCAGGTTGCTGCCGGCGAACACCGCGGTCATGATCCGCAGGAACTTCTGGCGCCAGAGCCAGACCACGCCGTCCTTGATCTCGTGGTGCAGTCGCTGCGGCGGACCGGTCGGGGCTGCCCGCAGGTCGCGGCGGATGAAGGTCAGGCAGATCAGCGCGACCAGGTCGGCCACGGCGGTGACGGCGAACGGCAGCCAGCGCAGCACGGTGAAGAGCAGCCCGCTGAGCGGCTGGCCGAGCAGGCCGATGGCCGCACCGCGGGCCTGGTTCTGGGCGAGGGCGGCCGGCAGCTGCTCGACGGGGACGACGTTGCGGACGGTCACCTGCTCGGCGGTCGAGTAGAAGATCCCGAGCGCGCTCTCCACGAAGGCGGCGGCCATGATGAACGGCACCCAGACCCAGTGGTGGTAGGCGGCCAGCGCGACGGCGGCGAAGGCGAGCATCCGGACGGCGTCGCAGACCAGCATCACCTTGCGCCGGTCCCAGCGGTCGACCAGCGCCCCGGCGGGCAGTTGGACCAGCAGGTTGGGCAGCGCCGCGGCGAACGCGACGTAGCCGCAGGCGGTGGCGGAGCCGGTCTGCCAGAGCACCAGCATCGGGTAGGCGACCATCGAGACGGTGGAGCCGAACTTCGAGAGTCCGGCGCCGACCCAGAGCCGCAGGAAGTCCATGTTCCGGCGCAGCGGCACGGCGGGTGACGGTGCGTCGGCCCCGGCGGCGGCGGTGTCGGCGCCGCCTGTGGCCCCTGGCTTGTCGGCCTCCGGTTCGGCGGCCCCCGGCTTGTCGGCCTCCGGTTCGGCGGCCCCCGGTTCAACGGCCTCCGGTTCGTCGGCCGGTGTTCCGTCGGTGTCGGCCGTCGGCCCGGTTCGGTCGGGCCGCCCGCGCGCGTCGGTCGCTGTCGGTATGGTCATGAGGGGCCCTCTCGCTGCCATCGGACCGTTTCCGGCATTGGCTCGCCAGCCTTGGCCCGCCTGCTATCGATTCCCTATACCCCGGCCCGGGCGCGGTCCGGGCGGTGCGAATATCGCTGGAATATAGGACCTTTCGGGACCGTCCTCCTGCCACGGATTTCCGCGTGGCCGTCTGTCGACCTGGAAGGGGGTCGCGGCATTGGGCGCACGTCCCGCCTGGAAGCCGTTGGAGATCAGCCCGGAATCACTGTCCGTGTCCGAAGACTCGGGCCTCGACGGGCTGCTCGAATGGCTCGATTCCAGCCCTGATCTGGAGTCATTGCTGGACCGGGAGAAGGCCCTGGTGTTCCGGGGCTTCGGCGCCACCGAGGAGCGGCTCGCACCGGTCATGGACCGGCTGCTGCCGAACCGCCTCGCCTACGTGCACGGGAACTCGCCGCGCACCAAGGTCGGTGACAACGTCTACACCTCCACCGAGTACCCGGCCGAGTTCACCATCTCGATGCACAACGAGCTCTCGTACGCGCACCAGTGGCCCGCGCGGCTGATGTTCTGCTGCGTCACGGCCGCCGCGACCGGTGGGGCCACCCCGGTGGTCGACGCGGCGCTCTGGCTGGAGCTGCTCGACGACGAGGTGCGCGAGCGCTTCGCCGACGGTGTCCGGTACACCCAGAACCTGCACGGCGGCCTCGGCCTCGGCAAGAGCTGGCAGGAGACCTTCGAGACCGGTGACCGGGACGAGGTGGACGCGTTCCTGGCCGCCTCGCACGCCGTGAGCCAGTGGCGGCGGGACGGCAGTCTGCGGATCGTCCAGAACCGCCCGGCGACCGTCCACCACCCGAGGACCGGTGCCGAGGTCTGGTTCAACCAGTCCGACCAGTGGCACCCCGCCGCGCTCGGCGACGAGACCGCGGCGGCCCTGGCCAAGGTCATGCCGCAGGAGGACCTGCCGCAGTCGGTGGCCTTCGCCGACGGGTCGCCGATCCCGGCCGAGCACGTCCTGCAGGTCCGCGACCGCGGTCTGGCGGCGGCCGTGGACGTGGACTGGCGCCAAGGCGACGTCCTGCTGATCGACAACCTGCTGGTCGGCCACGGCCGCCGCCCGTTCACGGGGGCACGCCGGGTCCTCGTGGCGATGTCCGACTGACTTCCGGTTGAGAACCGGCGAAGAAGCCTGAAAGGGGTCATCCGATGACCACGGTGTTGTCGTCGTCAATCCACACCACCAGTGCCGTCACCCTGACCGACGCCGAGCGCGACGAGGTGTACGCCCTGGCCGTGCAGCTCGTCGGGGTCGAGCGCGGCATGGTCGACGAGATCGCGTGGATGGGAGCCGCCCGCAAGCTCTCCGCGCGGCTGCCGCTGCGCGTCCGGGAGGCGGTCCGCCGCTACCGCCACGACCCGGGCCCGGACGGCCTGCTGATCCTGCGCAACCTGCCGAACGACGTGGACGCGCTGCCGGTGACCCCGACGGTCCCGGAGTCGGTGGAGCGCGTGGCCACCGTTCCGGCCGCGATCTCGGCACTGGTCAGCCTGGCCCTGGGCGAGGTCGTCGCGTACCGCGAGGAGAAGTCCGGCGCCCTGGTGCAGAACGTCGTCCCGGTGCCGGGGCGCGAGGAGTCGCAGAGCAACGCCGGCTCCGGCACGCTGCTGGAACTGCACGTGGAGAACGCCTTCCACCCGCACCGTCCGGACTACGTCGGGCTGTTCTGCCTGCGCAACGACCACAGCGGCACCGCCGGCACCCTGGTGTCGTCGATCCGCCGGGCGCTGCTGATCATCCCGGACAACGTGATCGAGGTCCTGATGCAGCCGCGCTTCGTGACGCAGCCGCCGCCGTCCTTCCACGCCGGCGCCGGGGCCGAGTACCACCCGGTGCTGGAGGGCGCGGCGGACGACCCGAACATCCGGGTCGACTTCAGTGCCACCACCGGTCTGGACGAGACCGCCACGGCGGCCCTGGAGATCCTGCGCGGCGCCCTGCTCGACGTCTCGGCGATGCTGGTGCTCCAGCCCGGCGAGCTGGCCTTCGTGGACAACCGCCTGTCGGTGCACGGGCGGACCTCCTTCGAGGCCCGCTACGACGGCCAGGACCGCTGGCTGCACCGGACCTTCGTGCACCTCGACCACCGCCGCAGCCGCGGCCACCGGGCCGACAACGGCCTGGTCCTGTACTGACCGCCGCGGTGGGAGGCGGTCGCCGGTCCCCCGACAGCGGCCGCCTCCCGCCTTCCCTCCCTGGGTAGCCATGCACATCGTCCTGGCCGATCTGGCCATTCCGGCCGACGGGCCCTCCGCGGAGGAGGTCCGCGACGGCCTGCTGCGCTGCGCCGAGCCCGGCCACGGGCTGCGGCACGTCTACGCCGAACCCCGGGACGGGGCGGTCCGCGCGGCGCTCTTCCTCTCCCGGGCCCTGGTCCGGGAGGCCGAGGAGGCCGCCCGGGAGCTCTGCCTGGCCTACTGCTCGGGCCTGCGGGGCGGGCACCTGGTCCGGGTCGGGGCGACGCTCGTCCCGCAGTTCGGGGAGGTTCTGCTGTCCGGCGGGCCGGACGCGGAAGGGTGACGACGGCAGCAACGTGACATGGCAACACCCTGGCCTACCGATTCCATGGTCAGGCCATCTCGACCGTGTGAGAGTAGAGGTGTCGGCAGGGGGAGCTCCTCGGAAACCAAGGAGAAGCCGCCGAAAGTGCCGAGCCGGATCAGGCTCGCCACGAATTCACACGTCAGTGCCCGCGCCATCTCGCGGGCAGGTAATTGGGGGAATTCCAATGAACGCCATGGCCATCGTCCGCCGTATCGCTCCGGCCGCGGTCGTGCTGTCCGTCACCCTGCTGGTCGCGCCGGCCGTCTCGCTGATCGACGCGGCGAGCGGTGCCCGGGGCGGGGCCGTCACGGTCGCCATGAACAACGGCTGGGACTGACGGCCCGTCCGAATCCGACGATGGCTCACATCGCCGTACCGGCGGCGGTGGGAGACGGCGCGGCGGCCCGCCGAACCCCGTGCGGGGTTCGGCGGGCCGCCGCGGTCGTACGCCGGTCCCGCGGTGTTCAGTTGGCGCCGGCGGGGATGGTGCCGAGGCGGCCGGCCTGGAAGTCCTCCATGGCCTGCTGGAGCTCGCGGTGGCTGTTCATCACGAACGGGCCGTAGTGGGCGACCGGCTCCCGGATCGGCTGCCCGCCGAGCAGGACGACCTCGAAGCCCTCGCTCCGGGAGTCCTGGGTGTCGTCGGCCCGGATGGTGAGGGAGTCGCCCTCGCCGAAGACGACGGCCTGGCCCACGTGGAACGGGCGCCGCTCGGTGCCCGCCGAACCGCTGCCGGCGAGGCCGTAGGCCAGGCCGTTGAAGTCGGCCCGCCAGGGCAGGGTGACCTGGGCGCCGGGGTTCACGGTCAGGTGGATCATCGTGATGGGCGTGTGGGTGGCGCCGGGGCCCTGGTGGCCCGCGATGTCACCGGCGATGAGGCGGACCAGCGCGCCGCCGTCCTCCGAGGCGAGCAGCTTCACGCTGCCGCCGCGGATGTCCTGGTACTTCGGCGCGATCATCTTGTCCGCGGCGGGCAGGTTCACCCAGAGCTGCAGCCCGTGGAAGAGTCCGCCGGACATCACCAGCGACTCCGGCGGGGTCTCGATGTGCAGCAGGCCGGAGCCGGCCGTCATCCACTGGGTGTCGCCGTCGGTGATGACGCCGCCGCCGCCGTGCGAGTCCTGGTGGATGAAGGTCCCGTCGATGATGTACGTGACCGTCTCGAAGCCGCGGTGCGGGTGCCAGGGGGTTCCCTTGGGCTCGCCGGCGGCGTAGTCCACCTCACCCATCTGGTCCATCATGATGAACGGGTCCAGGTACTTCTGGTTGATCTTCGCGAAGGCGCGGCGGACGGGGAAGCCCTCGCCCTCGAAGCCGCTGGGGGCGGTCGACACGGCCAGCACGGGACGCGGCCGGGAGTCGGCGGCGGGCGCCGCGATACGCGGCAGAACGAGCGGGTTTTCGACGGTCACGGCTGGCATGTCGGCCTCCTTCGGGGGGTTCCTCTTGCCTACGTCCACGAGATTAGTTCAACTCTCAACAAGAAGCAAGTTGAAGATTGAACTATGTCGCGACGGGAGGGCCGGGGCCCGTTGCGCGGGGGCCCGCCGGCCGCGGCGGTGGGGCCGGCGGCCGGGCGGGCCGTCAGCCGTACATGCGGCGCATGGTGAAGTCGACCATCTGCTCGACCGCCTTGGCGTCGAACACCATCCGGTGCTCGCCCTCCATGTCCAGCGCGAAGCCGTAGCCGGTCGGCAGCAGGTCGAGCACCTCGGCACCGGTGACGGTGAAGTGCTTCGAGTCCTTGCCGGCGTAGCGGCGCAGCTCCTTCAGCGAGCTGAACATCGGGATCACCGGGGTCGGCGTGTTGTGCAGCGCCAGGAATCCGGGGCGTTCGCCGCGCGGGCAGTGCACCTTGGAGGTGATGAAGATGGCCTGGAAGTCCTCCACCGCCATCGAGCCGGTGGTGAAGGCCCGGACCGCGTCCGCCAGCGACGGCGGGGACGGCTCGGGGTAGAGGGACTGCTGTTGCGCCGCCTGCGGCTGCTCGCCGTACGGGCCGGGGCCGGCGCCGGGCATGCCGTTCATGCCCGGCTGCGGTCCCGCCTGCTGCTGGTAGGGATCACCCGGGTATGCGTTCTGGTCATAGCCGTACACACGGACAGGCTAGCGGGAGCGCACCCGCCCGTGCGGGCGTCGATCCTGACAAGGAGTGGTCGTCCCGCCTTGTGGGACGTGACCACGTTCATAGCGGATTCACGGTCAGGGGCTTGAAACATGTTACCGCTGGGTAGCATCATGATGCCTACTGGTGGGTACGGGGCGCCCGAACGCGGCGGTCTCCCGGAAGCGACGAACCGGAGAAAACGGCGATGGGTCACTACAAGTCCAACCTGCGGGACGTGGAGTTCAACCTCTTCGAGGTGTTCGGCCGCGAGCAGGTCTACGGCACCGGACCGTTCGCGGACATGGACGTCGAGACCGCGAAGAACATCCTGAGCGAGATCACGCGCCTTGCCGAGAACGACCTCGCCGCCTCCTACACCGACACCGACCGCAACCCGCCGGTCTTCGACCCGGAGACGAACACCGCGCCGATCCCGGACACGTTCAAGAAGAGCTACCAGGCCTTCATGGACGCCGAGTGGTGGCGCCTGGGCATCCCGGAGTCCATCGGCGGCCAGGTCACCCCGTCCTCGCTGATCTGGGGCTTCGCCGAGCAGATCCTCGGCTCGAACCCGGCCATCTGGATGTACTCCTCCGGCCCGGCCTTCGCCGGCGTCATCGCCGACGAGGGCACCGAGGAGCAGCTGGAGGTCGCCAAGCGGATGACCGACCGCCTCTGGGGCTCCACCATGGTGCTGACCGAGCCGGACGCCGGTTCGGACGTCGGCGCCGGCCGCACCAAGGCGGTCAAGCAGGAGGACGGCTCCTGGCACATCGAGGGCGTGAAGCGCTTCATCACCTCGGGCGAGCACGACATGTCCGAGAACATCATCCACATGGTGCTGGCCCGCCCCGAGGGCGGCAAGCCGGGCACCAAGGGCCTCGGCCTCTTCATCGTGCCGAAGTACGACTTCGACTGGGAGACCGGCGAGCTCGGCGAGCGCAACGGCGTCTACGCGACCAACGTCGAGCACAAGATGGGCCTCAAGGCCTCGAACACCTGCGAGATGACCTTCGGCGCCAAGCACCCGGCCAAGGGCTGGCTGCTGGGCGAGAAGGTCGACGGCATCCGCCAGATGTTCAAGATCATCGAGTTCGCCCGGATGATGGTCGGCACGAAGGCCATCGCCACCCTCTCCACCGGCTACCTGAACGCGCTGGAGTACGCCAAGGAGCGCGTGCAGGGCGCCGACATCTCGCAGTTCCTGGACAAGACCGCCCCGCGCGTCACCATCACGCACCACCCGGACGTGCGCCGCTCGCTGATGACCCAGAAGGCGTACGCCGAGGGCATGCGCGCGCTGGTCCTGCTCACCGCCTCCACCCAGGACGACGTGCTCGCCGCCCGCCTGCGCGGCGAGAGCGACGAGGCCGCCGAGCGCCTGAACGACCTGCTGCTGCCGATCGTCAAGGGCTACGGCTCGGAGAAGTCCTACGAGCAGCTCGCCCAGTCCCTGCAGACCTTCGGTGGCTCCGGCTACCTGCAGGAGTACCCGATCGAGCAGTACATCCGGGACGCCAAGATCGACACCCTCTACGAGGGCACCACCGCGATCCAGGGCCAGGACTTCTTCTTCCGCAAGATCGTCAAGGACGGCGGCCAGGCGCTCACCGCGCTGTCCGAGCAGATCCAGAAGTTCCTCGGCTCGGCCGCGGGCGGCGACGCCCTGGCCGCCGAGCGCGAGCTGCTCGCCAAGGCCGCCGGCGACCTGGAGGCGATCGTCGGCAAGCTGCTGGCGGACCTCTCCTCGGTCGAGCAGGACGTCAAGAACATGTACAAGGTGGGCCTCAACACCACCCGCCTGCTGATGGTCTCCGGCGACGTCGTGGTCGGCTGGCTGCTGCTGCGCCAGGCCGCGGTGGCCCTGGCCAAGCTGGAGGCCGGCGCCTCGGAGAAGGACGTCGCCTTCTACCAGGGCAAGGTCGCGGCGGCCCGCTTCTTCGCCAAGAACATCCTGCCGACCGTCGGCTCGCAGCGTCTGATCGCCGAGGGCGTCGACAACGAGATCATGGACCTGGCGGAGGAGGCGTTCTGACGCCCGCACCCCCGATGACCGCCTGACCCCACCCTCACGCCGAAGGGCCCGGTTCCTCGACCGGGCCCTTCGGTGTGCCCGGGCCCGGCCGCCCCGGCGGGCCGCGGTCCCGGTCACGGGCCCCGGATGACGGTCCGCTACCGGGCGCGGCCGCAGGGTGCGCGGGGCCCGGCGCGGCGTCAGTTCACGTTTCTGTCCGCGTTCTGCATCCGTTGGGGGGATCCGAGTGTCCTGTCCGTGTACGGGCATATGCTCAAGGTGCGAAGCCGACCCCCCATCCGGCTTCAGCCCTCCCTCGACTCAGGAGCAGCATGTCGACCGCCGCCCGTCAGGCTTTCTTCGACCGGACGCACACCGATGATCTGATTGCCTTCCTCGGTACCTCGCCGTCGCCCTACCACGCGGTCGCCAGCGCCGCCGAGCGGCTGGAGAAGGCGGGATTCCGGCAGGTGGCCGAGACGGACGCCTGGGACGCGACGGCCGGGGGCCGCTACGTGATCCGGGGCGGCGCGCTGATCGCCTGGTACGTGCCGCAGGGCGCCGGTCCGCAGACGCCGTTCCGCGTCGTGGGCACCCACACCGACTCCCCGAACCTGCGGGTGAAGCCGGTGCCGGACACCGGGTCGGCGGGCTGGCGACAGGTCGCGGTGGAGATCTACGGCGGCGTGCCGCTGAACACCTGGCTCGACCGGGACCTCGGCCTCTCCGGGCGCCTGGCGCTGCGGGACGGCAGCTCGCGGCTGGTGCAGCTGGACGAGCCGCTGCTGCGCGTGCCGCAGCTGGCGATCCACCTGGACCGCCAGGTCAACGAGGGGATGAAGCTCGACAAGCAGCGCCACCTGACCCCGATCTGGGGCCTCGGCCCGGTCGACGAGGGTTCGCTGATCGACTACGTCGCCCAGCGTTCCGGGGTGGACGCCGCCGAGGTGGCCGGCTGGGACCTCATGACGCACGACGTGCAGCCCGCCAGCTACCTGGGCCGGGACCGCGAGCTGCTGGCCGGCCCGCGCCTGGACAACCTGCTCTCGGTGCACGCGGCCACCGCCGCGCTGGCCGCCGTGGCCGGCGACGACCTGCCGTACATCCCGGTGCTGGCCGCCTTCGACCACGAGGAGACCGGCAGCGAGTCGGACACCGGCGCGCAGAGCCCGCTGCTCGGCAACGTGCTGGAGCGCAGCGTCTACGCGCGCGGCGGCAGCCCGGAGGACCGCGCGCGGGCGCTGGCCGGCACCGTCTGCCTCTCCTCCGACATGGGCCACGCCGTCCACCCGAACTACAGCGAGCGGCACGAGCCGGGGCACCACCCGATGCCCAACGGCGGACCGATCCTGAAGGTCAACGTCAACAACCGGTACGCGACCGACGGTATCGGCCGGGCGGTCTTCGCGGCGGCCTGCGAGAAGGCCGGCGTGCCGTGGCAGACCTTCGTCTCCAACAACGCTATGCCCTGCGGTACGACGATCGGCCCGATCACCGCGGCGCGGCTCGGGATCAGCACGGTGGACTGCGGCATCGCGGCCCTGTCCATGCACTCGGCGCGCGAGCTGTGCGGGGCGGACGACCCGTTCCTGCTGGCGTCCGCGATCAAGGCCTTCCTGGAGGGCTGAGCACGCCCCGGGGGTCCACGAGCCCCCGACGCCGAAGGGCCCGGCCACCCGGCCGGGCCCTTCGGCGTTCCCGGGCGTCGCCCGGAACGCGGCTACTCCATCCCGGCGAGCACCAGGGGCAGCCGGCGCGTGCCGTCCGCCGTCAGCTTCACCGGCACGCCCCAGTCCTGCTGGTGGACGTGGCAGGACGGGAACTCGATCTCCGGGTCGTCGTCGCAGGAGGCGGCCATCGCCGAGACGTGCAGCACGCCCTCGGCCACCTGGTCGGAGAGCACCAGCTCGCGGGAGAGCGCGGAGTCCGCGCCCGCGCCGGACACCAGCAGCTCCGGCGGGGTGGAGCTGACCAGCAGCCGGGTGGACGGGCCGTAGCGCTCGTCCAGCTTCTGGCCGGTGGGCGCCGAGAAGACCACGTCCAGCTGGAACGCGCCGGCGGCGACCTCGGTGGCGGCCCGCTGGGTGCGGTGCGCCACCGACTCGACCCGGACGGCCTCCTCGGGCAGCCGCAGCCGGGTGAGCCGGTGCCGGGCGGACTCGATCACCACGATGTCGTCGTCGACCAGCACCGCGCCGGAGGGCTCGCGCAGGTCGGTGGCGAGCGTGGTCACCTCGCCACTGGCCGGGTCGAAGCGGCGCAGTGCGTGGTTGTAGGTGTCGCTGACGGCGACCGAGCCGTCGGGCAGCACGGTGACGCCCAGCGGGTGCTGGAGCAGCGCCTGCCCCGCCTCGCCGTCGCGGTGCCCGAAGTCGAAGAGGCCGGTGCCGACGGCGGTCTCGACCGCCTTCGTTTCACGTGAAACCGAACGCAGCGCCGAGGTCTCCGAGTCGGCCACCCAGAGCCGCTCGCCGTCCGCCGAGACCGCCAGGCCGGACGGCTGGGCGAACCAGGCCTCGGCGGCGGGGCCGTCGACCAGGCCCTCGTTGGTGGTGCCGGCCGCGACCCGGACGGTGCCGGCCGCCGGGTCGTACGCCCAGAGCTGGTGGACGCCGGCCATGGCGATCCAGACCTCGCCGTCGAACCAGGCGACGTCCCACGGCGAGGAGAGGTCGACCTCGCGGGCCGGGCCCTCGGTGGCCGAGCCCTGCCACCACTGCCGGCCGGTGCCGGCCAGGGTGTCGACGCTGCCGTCGGCCAGCCGGACGCCGCGCAGCGCGTGGTTCACGGTGTCGGCCACGATCACGTCGTAGGCCGAGCCCTCGGGGAGCAGGGCGAGGCCCTGCGGCTCGCTGAACCGGGGGGAGGTGCCGTCGACCAGGCCGCGCACGCCGTCCCCGATCCGGCGGACGACGCTCTCGCCGTCCTCGGCCAGCTCGACCAGCGAGTGGTGCCCGGAGTCGGCGACCAGGAAGTGGCCGTTCGGCAGCCGGACGGCCTTGCCGGGGAACTTGAGGTCCCCCGCGGTGGGCTCCGGCGCCACGTACAGACCGTCGCCGCGGCGCAGCGTGCCCTTGGCGGCGTGCTCCGCCTCCAGCTCCTCCACCAGCCGGGCGATGGCGTGCGCGTGCCCCTCACCGGCGTGCTGGGCGACCACGTACCCCTCGGGGTCGATCACCACCAGCGTCGGCCAGGCGCGCACCGCGTACTGCTTCCAGGTGGCGAGCGCCGGGTCGTCCAGCACCGGGTGGTGCACCTCGTACCGGGCGACGGCGTCGACCACGGCCTGGTGGTCGGCCTCGTGTACGAACTTGGGCGAGTGCACGCCGACGATCACCACGGTGTCGCGGTGCTTCTCCTCCAACTCACGGAGCTCGTCCAGGACGTGCAGACAGTTGATGCAGCAGAAGGTCCAGAAGTCCAGGACGGTGATCTTGCCCCGGAAGTCGGCGAGGGTGAGGTCCTTGCCGCCGGTGTTCAGCCAACCGCCTGCCCCGACCAGCTCGGGGGCGCGTACACGTGCACGAGATGCCATACCCCCATCAAACCGCACGTGGGGTGCTCCTCATTCCTGCGGTCGGCGGGGGAGCGCGCCCGGGGGCCGGGGGCTTCCGGCGGGTGGTCACTCCGGGCGGGGGCTGCCGGCGAGGGCGGGGGTGGCCGGGGGGGCGACGGTGGTGTCGGGGGCGACGGCCGGGGCGGGCACGGTGGGGCGGGCCCGTCGGGAGACGGTGTCGCACCAGGTGATCAGACGGCGGCCGGCCTCGATCATCGGTGTCTCCAGGCGGCGGTGCAGCAGGTCGGCGGCGGCCAGCGCGACCAGGCAGACGGCGGCGGCGAAGGTCGGGGTGCCGCCGGGCAGCCACGGGGCCAGGGCGGCGGTGAGGCTGACGGCCGAGGCCTGGAGCAGGTAGAGGCCGTAGGAGCGCTCGCCGACGAAGACCAGCGGGCGCAGCGAGAGCAGCAGGCGGCCCGGGCCGGGGCCGAGCAGGGTGGGCAGCAGGAGGGCGACGCCGAGGCCGAAGAGGAAGATGGTGGGCTGCTCGCTGCCGAAGTGGTCGGTCAGGTCCGGCAGGTGGGCGTGCAGGACGAGGAAGCCGGCCCCGGCCACCGCGCCGACCACCGGGTGGGTCAGCGGGCTGAGCAGGGCGAAGCCGCGGCGGCTGTGCAGCACGACGGCGAGCAGCGCGCCGATCAGCAGCACCGAGTAGTGCAGGCCCATGCCCTTCCAGGTCTCGTTGTACGGCACCAGGACGAGGGCGATCGCGGCCACGGCGAGCGGGATGCGGAGCCGGTCGGAGATCAGGCCGACCAGGATCAGCGCGAGCGGCCAGACCAGGTAGAACTTCTGCTCGATGCCGATGGTCCAGGTGTGCAGGTACGGGGTGTCGCCGGCGAGGTGGTACTCGTTCATGAAGCCGAGGTAGTTCGGCAGGTGGTCCATCAGCACCGCCCAGCCGTGGCCGGAGCGGTAGACGGCGACCATGGTGATCAGCAGGCCCAGGTAGTACAGCGGCACGATCCGGAACACCCGCCGGATGTAGAAGTTCCGCAGCGATATGCGCCCGGTCCGGTCCCGTTCCCGGAGCATCAGGGTGGTGATGAGGAAGCCGGAGAGGACGAAGAAGGCGTGCACCCCGATCCAGCCGGAGAGGAACCGGGACTGCGGGCCGCCGTAGTGGAAGAAGACCACGATCACGGCGGCGACGGCGCGCAGCCCGTCCAGCGCGTCGAACCGCCGCATCGCGAGGAATTCGGCATGGGTCAGTCGGCGCATGGGAAGTCTCCGGGCGGGCGGGGCGTCGTCGCCGGGGCACCCGTGCGGGCACCCGCGGTCAGGGCAGCGACATCATGGCCGACCGTGGCCGTTCTTGACCATCCGGTGGTGGAGTGTGACGGTTCCGTGTGCCCGGAGTCGGCTCGGGACCGGACCGCGCTCGGGAGTGGATCCGCTCAGGACCGGGCCGCGCTCAGGACCGGGCCGCGCTCAGGACAGCGGCGCCGAGCGCCAGCGGACCTCGCCGTCCTGCCGCTCGTCGGTGGGGCGCAGGCCGAGCGCCCGGGCGACGGCGGCGGAGGCCCGGTGGTCGGGGTGGACGTGGGCGAGGACGGTGGTGACGCCGGACGCCCGGAGGTGGTCGAGCAGGGCGCGCGCCGCCTCGGTGGCGAGGCCGCGCCCCTGCCAGGGGGTGCCCAGGACCCAGGCGATCTCGGCGGCCTCCGGGCCGATGGTGGCCTGGACGTAGCCGGTCAGCCGGCCGTCGGCGCGCAGCCGGAGCACCCAGTTGCCCCAGGCCTCGGCGGGATCGGGAGAGCCTGCCGCGAGCCGGGCGTAGCGGGCCCGCAGGGCGTCGGCGGTGGCCGGTCCGCCGCCGGTGAAGGTGTAGAGGTCCGGGTCGGCGAGGGCGGCGGCCATCCCCTCGGCGTGCTCGGGGCCGATCGGCAGCAGGTCCAGGCGCTCGGTACGCAGGACGGCGGCGGTGACGTCGGCGGCGGCGGTGTCGTCGGTGACGGCGGTGTCGTCGTCGACGGCTGCGGCAGCGGTGACGTCGGACGGATCGGATTGGTCCACGGGCCCATTCAACTCCGCCGTGTGGCGGTGCTTCGCACGGGGAGGCCGATCGGGTCGAATGGATCGCACGTCCACGCGGAGGAGGCGGTATGCGGTACCTGGTCAGGGAGAAGCTGTTCGCGATCGGTGACGACTACTGGATCGAGGACGATCAGGGGCACAAGGCGTTCCTGGTGGACGGCAAGGTGCTGCGGCTGCGCGACACCTTCGAGCTGAAGGACGCCGACGGCCGGGTGGTCGCGGTGGTGAAGGAGAAGGCGTTCACCGTCCGGGACGCGATGAGGATCGAGGACGCCGACGGCGAGGTGGTGGCGACCGTCCGGGAGAAGCTGTTCACGCCGTTCCGCGACAAGTACCTGGTGGAGCTGGCCGGTGGCGGCGAGCTGAAGGTCCACGGGGACCTGATCGACAAGGACTACCGGATCGAGGACGAGCACGGCGACGAGCTCGCCCGGATCTCCCGCAAGTGGTTCCGGATCCGTGACACCTACGGCGTGGAGGTGGCCGACGGCGCGGACGTCGGGCTGCTGCTGGCCGTCGCCGCCTGCGTGGACCACCTGACGGCGCAGGACTGACCCGGGTGGTCCGCGGCGGGTGCGGGACCGGCCGGTCCCGCACCCGCACCCGCACCCGCACACGGGCCGGTCAGACGATGACGTGCGGCAGGAAGCGGGCGCCCTGGTGGGTGATCGGGCTGTCGTCCGTCTCGCGGATGCCGAGGCCCGCCGCCTCGCCGTCGATCACCCAGGTGCCGAGCACCGGGCGGTTGCCGTCGAAGTCGGGCAGCGGGTGGTACTGCTGGTAGCAGTGGCCCTCGGCGCCGTAGCGGTCCGGGTCGCCGGCCCAGTCGGCGAGCCGGGTCTCGGCGCCGTCCGGCCCGACGATCCGGATGCCGGCGCCCTCCCGGCCGAGCAGCGGCTTGGCCGCGTACCCGGGGCCGCCCGGGTCGGCGAGTTCACGCGGGCCGTCCAGGTAGGCGGGCAGCAGGTTGGGGTGGCCCGGGTAGAGCTCCCAGAGCACCGCCAGCAGCGCCTTGTTGGAGAGCAGCATCTTCCAGGCCGGCTCGATCCAGAGGGTGGAGCCGGTGCCGCCGCCGTGGTCGATGACGTCCAGCAGCTGCTCGCCGAACTCGTCCTCGGCCAGCCACTCCCACGGGTAGAGCTTGAACGCCGAGCGGATGAAGCGGTGTTCGAGGTCGACGAACCGGCCGGAGAGGCCGTCCCAGCCGATGTCCTCCATCGCGATGCCGACCGTCTCGATGCCGGCCTGTTCGGCGCACTCCTGGAGGTAGAGGGTGGTCATCCAGTCCTCGCCCTCGGTGTCGCCGCGCGAGTGGGCGAAGTGGACCGGGCCGGACGGCAGCAGGTGCTTCTGCCGGGCCCAGGACGCGACCAGCCGCTCGTGCAGCGAGTTCCACTGGTCGGCGGCGGGGAAGCGCTCCTCCATCCAGAACCACTGCGGG
This sequence comes from Kitasatospora sp. NPDC059973, assembly GCF_042737525.1. Taxonomy (NCBI): domain Bacteria; kingdom Bacillati; phylum Actinomycetota; class Actinomycetes; order Kitasatosporales; family Streptomycetaceae; genus Kitasatospora; species Kitasatospora sp. NPDC059973. The sequence goes on from NZ_JBHWUI010000082.1 coordinate 34,024, forward strand.
CCGGCCGCCTCGATCAGCGAGGTCGGGGTGTCGGCGTTGTACTCGAACAGCTTGGCCGGTCCGGTGCCGTCGTACGCGAGGTCGAAGCGCCCGTAGAGGGCCGGCTGTTCGGCGCGCCGCCGCCAGGACTCGGCGACGGTCGCGGCGAGGCGGGGGTCGGAGATCCCGTAGTCCGCGAACCGGCCGGTGCGGACCACGTGGTCGGCGGCCGCCAGGCACATCACGTGCAGTTCCTCGACCACCTCCTCCAGCGCCTCCACCTCGGGCAGCGAGAACTCGTAGTACCCGCTCTCGTCCCAGTAGGCGTGCGGGCCGCCCTGGTTGCAGGGGTCGGAGCACATGGCGTAGATCAGGCCCTGGCCCTCGACGGTGGCCAGCCAGTCCGGGCGCGGGGCGATGGTTCTGCGGCGCACCGCGGTCAGCCCCCGCCCGAGCCGCTGGAGCCGGCGGGGCAGCCGAACCCGCCGCGCTTGGTGGCGGCCTTGTCGAAGGTGCCGCCGAGCGCGGTGGTGCCGCCGGAGCCGCAGTAGTACCAGCGGCCGGCGGCGGCGGTGGTGCCGCCCGCGCACGCGTGGCTGTCGAGCACCTTGAGCGTCGTCGGGTCGACGCAGCGGCTCGGCGGGGTGCCGCCGCTGGAGGAGCAGCCGGAGAGCGCCAGGGCGAGGGTGCCGACCATGCCGAGGGTGACGAAGCCCGAGCGGCGCCGGGCGTCCGGCCCCGGGCTGCCGGTGCCGGTGGCTGTGGTGGGGGACTGGGACGGCGTCATGGCGCCCGATGGTACGCGTGGGCCGGGATGGTACGGGAGGGGCCCCGGATTCCTGTTCCGGCCACGCCCGATGGGATATGTTTTGCCGATCCTTGACGGTCGGACCGGGCCGAGCCGGACCGGGCGGCCTCCAGTGAGCGGACACGGGGGACGAACACCCATGAACGACATCCTGCACGGCCTCGGTGCGGCGGCCGCCTTCGGCGCCGTCGGTGTGGTGCTGCTGCTCCTCGGCGTCGGCCTGGTCGACGTCCTGACGCCCGGCAAGCTGGGCCACCAGATCTGGGTGGAGCGCAACCGCAACGCCGCCGCGGTGCTCAGCTCCGCGCTGCTCGGCATCGGCGGCATCGTCTTCACGGCGATCATGTACACCTACGAGGACTTCGGCAAGGGCCTCGTCTCCACGGCCTGCTTCGGCCTGCTGGGCCTGGTGCTGATGGCCGTCGCGTTCTGGGCGGTGGACGTCCTGACGCCCGGCAAGCTCGGCGCGATCCTGGTCGACCCCGAGCCGCACCCGGCGGTCTGGGTCACCGCCAGCTGCAACATCGCGGTGGCGGCGATCGTGGCGGCCGCGATCGCCTGAGCCGCCGTCGGAGGCCCGGGCGCCCGCCCCCGGGGCGCCCGCTCCCGGCGGGTACGGGCCCGCGTCGTACGGGCCCGCGCCGTCCGGACCCTACGCGGCTCCCCCGCCGGGGTGCGGGGCCCCGCCGAGGACGTGCTCGCGGCCCCAGGCCCCCAGCGGTGCCAGCGCGGCGTTGAGCCGCGCCCCGACCGGCGTCAGCGAGTACTCGACGCGCGGCGGCACCTCGTCGTACGCCTCGCGGCGCACGATGCCGTCGGCCTCCAGCTCGCGCAGATGGGCGGCGAGCACCTTCTCGGTGATCCCCGGCACCAGGCGGCGCAGCTCGCCGAAGCGGCGGTTCGGCCGCTCGTCCAGCGCCCAGAGGATCAGTACCTTCCACTTGCCGCCGATCACGTCCATCGCCGCGTCGATCCCGCAGACGTACCCGCCCGGCCTTGGCACCGTCGCCATGCCCACCCCTTCCGACCTGCTCGCTCACCCCAGGGTAACCACCCACTTCGAGGTGCGTACTTGTCCGCCGGCGGCCCGGGCGACGAGCCTGATCGGCATGGCAGAGAACAGCGTTGACCCCGTTTCGAAGTCCACCCCCGCTCCCTCCCTCACCCTGCTCGGCCTCGGCGCGATGGGCACCGCGCTGGCCCGGACCTGGCTCGCCGCCGGGCATCCGCTGACCGTCTGGAACCGCACCGCCGCGCGGGCCGAACCGCTCGCCGCCCTGGGCGCCACCGTCGCCGCCACCCCCGCCGAGGCGGTCGCGGCCAACCGCCTGGTGGTCGTCTGCCTGCTCGACGACGCCTCCGTGGAGGCTGCGCTGGACGGCGTCGACCTGGCCGGCCGGGACGTGGTCGACCTCGTCACCGGCACCCCCGGCCTGGCCCGCGCCCGCGCCGCGTGGGTCGAGCAGCGCGGCGGCCGCTACCTGGACGGCGGGATCATGGCCGTCCCGCCGATGATCGGCGTTCCGGAGGCCGGTCCGTACGTCTTCTACAGCGGCTCGCAGGCGCTGTTCGAGGAGCACCGCGAGACCCTGTCCGTCCCGGCCGGCACCCGCTTCGTCGGGGCGGACGCCGGGTTCGCCGCCCTGTACGACGTGGCGCTGCTGAGTGCCATGTACGGCATGTTCGCCGGGGTGGCGCACGCCTTCGCGCTGATCGGCGGGGAGGCGGTGGCCCCGAGCGACCTCGCGCCGCTGCTGACCTCCTGGCTCCGGGCGATGGCCGGCTCGGTGGCGCGGACCGCCCTGCAACTGGAGGGCGGTGACTACACCGTGGGCGTGGTCTCCAACCTCGCGATGCAGGTCGCCGGCACGCCCACCTTCCTGCGCACCGCCGAGGAGCAGGGAGTCAGCGCCGAGCTGCTCGCCCCGTACTTCGCGCTGATGGCCCGCCGGCTCGCGGAGGGCTCCGGGGCGGAGGACCTGACCGGCGTGGTCGACCTGCTGCGACGGTAGGCGGAGCGGGCGGGCGGGCCGGCGCTCGCCGCCTCAGCCCGCCGCGCGGTCGGTCGCGGGGCGCCGGCGCAGCGCCGCGTCGGTGAGGGCGGGCGGCTGCCAGACGCCGTCTGGGTGGTAGACGTTCGTGCCGGGCGCCACGATGGCGTCGATCCGGTCGAGGGCGGCGTCGTCCAGGGTGAGGTCGGCGCCCTTCAGGGCGGCCGCCAGCTGCTCCCCGGTGCGCGGGCCGATGATCACCGAGGTGACGGCCGGGTGCGCCAGCGGGAAGGCGAGGGCCAGTTCGGGCAGGGTGCGGCCGAGGTCCTCGGCGAGCGCGGTCAGCTCCTCGACGGCGTCCAGCTTGGCCACGTTGACCGGCAGCGCGGGGTCGAAGCGGCCGGGGTGGAGGGCGGCCCGGCCGGTGCCGAGGTCGATCGGGCGGCCCTTGCGGTAGCGGCCGGTGAGGAAGCCGGAGGCGAGCGGGCTCCAGGTCAGCGCGCCCATGCCGAGCCGCTGGACGGTCGGCAGCACGTCCCGCTCGATGCCCCGGGCGAGCAGCGAGTACGGCGGCTGCTCGGTGCGGAAGCGGGGCAGGCCGCGCCGCTCGGCGACGTGGTACGCCTCGACGATCTCCGCGGCGGGGAAGGTCGAGCAGCCGAAGGCGCGGATCTTGCCGGCCGTGACGAGGTCGCCGAGTGCGGAGAGGGTCTCCTCGATGTCGGTGGTGTGGTCGGGCCGGTGGACCTGGTAGAGGTCGATCCGGTCGGTGCGCAGCCGGCGCAGGCTCTCCTCCACCTCGTGGATGATCCAGCGCCGTGAGTTGCCGCCCCGGTTGCGGCCCTCGCCCATCGGGAAGTGCACCTTGGTGGCGAGGACGACGTCGTCGCGGTTGCCGCGGCTCTGCAGCGCCTTGCCGACGATCTCCTCGGACTCGCCCGCCGAGTACATGTCGGCGGTGTCGACGAAGTTGATGCCCTGGTCGAGGGCGGTGTGGATGATGCGGACGCAGTCGTCGTGGTCGGGGTTGCCGACCGCTCCGAACATCATGGTGCCGAGGCAGTAGGCGCTGACCTCGATGCCGGTGCCGCCGAGGATGCGGTAGCGCATGGTGCTGGTCCCCCTGCTGTGGTGGGTGGCCGTCCCCGGCCGGGAGCCGGGTCGCTCGCCCCTGACGGTAGATCTTGGAGTGCACTCCAGGGCAAGGGGCGGCGGCGTCCCGTCGGTGCCCGGCTCCGGCGTGACCCCGGTGGTCGCCGCGCGGTCGTCCGGTGTCGCACCGGGGGGCCGGCCGGGGCGCGGTTTGCGGAACCGGCAACAAAGCTTGCCGATGACGCGGGGCTCGTCGCAGGCTGGCGGTGCCGGCGACCGCACCGATCCGGGCCGCCGCCGGCGTCCGCCGCCGGGGTCCGCCGCCGGGCTCGCCGGGCCTGCCGCCGCGCGGTGGAGCCGCCGGTCCGGATGCCTATGCCGATGCCGACGCCGAAGCCGCCACCGACCTGAACGGAGCACCCCATGCACCGCCCGCACCACCACGACGCCCCCGCTACCGCCTCCGCTCCCGCTCCCGCTCCCGCTCCCGCTCCCGCTCCCGCTCCCGCGTCGGCGAACGCCGACGCGCACGGCCATGGCCACAGCCACGATCACGGCCACCACGGTTCCGGGTCCGACCCGGACTGGGCGGCGCTCGTCACCTACCTGGAGCGCGAAGGCGAGCTGAACACCCCCGCGTTCGTCGGGGCCGCCGGGTGGCTGGGCGAGCTGATGGACGGCGTCCCCGTGGGGCGGGTGCTCGACATCGGCAGCGGTCCGGGGGTCGTCGCGACCGTGCTCGCCGATGCCTTCCCGGCCGCCGAGGTGGTCGCCGTCGACCAGTCCGCCGCCCTGCTGGAGCGCGCGGTGGCCCGTTCGTCCGGCCGTGTCACCGCCCGGCAGGCCGAGCTGCCCGCCGAGTTCGGCGGGCTGGGCACGGCCGATCTGCTCTGGTCCTCCCAGGCGATCCACCATCTCGGCGACCAGCAGGCGGCGTTGACCGAGCTGGCCGGCTCGCTGCGTCCGGGCGGTCTGCTCGCCGTCGCCGAGCGCGGCCTGCCGCTGCGCTTCCTGCCGCGTGACCTCGGCCTCGGCCGCCCCGGCCTGCAGGCCCGGCTGGACGCGACCCATGAGGACGTCTTCGCCGCGATGCGCGCCCAACTCCCGGGCTCCGTGGCGGAGGTGGAGGACTGGCCGGGCATGCTGTCCCGCGCGGGCCTCACCCCGGCCGGCTCGCGCACCTTCCTGGTGGAGTGGCCGGCCCCGCTCGCCGCCCCGGGGCGCGAGCACCTGTACACCCATCTGGAGCGCCGCCGCGCCCAGTTGGACGCGGGCCTGGACGCGGAGGACCTGGCCACTCTGGACGCCCTGCTCGACCGCGAGGCGCCGACCGGCATCCTGAACCGCCCCGACGCCTTCTACCTCACCGCCACCACCGTCCACACCGCCCGGGCGACCGGCACGGCCTGACGGGGACCGCCCGGCGGGCGCGCGGGCGGCGCGCCCCCCGGCGGGGAGAGGCCGGAGGCCAGCGTCAGGGTGACGGCCCCGGCGATGTTAGCGGCGGAGGACAGCAGCGTGG
>NZ_JBHWUI010000083.1:0-38934 GCF_042737525.1 Kitasatospora sp. NPDC059973
CCCGACCGCGACGTCGCGGGCGGGCGCGCTCGGGTGCGCGGGAGCCGGTCGTGACCCGGCCGTCCGGGGTCACCCGATGGAGCGGGGGAGCCGGGTGGTCAGGTACAGGATGCTGAAGGAGCCCAGCAGCTGGACGGCGAGGCAGAGGGCCAGCGCGCGGTCCATGCCCACGGTCGGGGCGAGGGCCAGGTAGAGACTGCCGAGGGTGGCCACGCCGAGGGCCAGGCTGGACTGCTGGCTGGTGGCGAGGACGCCGCTGCCGACGCCCGCGCGGTCGGCGGGCACCTTGGAGAGGACCACCCGGAACAGCGGGGTGCCGATCAGGCCCTGCCCGATGCCCGCGAGCGCGACCCCGGGGGCCATCCGCAGCGGGGAGAAGTGCGACCAGTCGGCGAGCACCGTCAGGATCAGGGCGGCCAGGCCGAGCGCCTGGACGACGGCGCCGGCGGTCAGTACCCGGCTGCCGAAGCGGCCGATCAGCCGGGGGCCGGCGAGCGAGGCCCCGAAGTAGCCGACGGCCATCGGGACGAGCGCCCAGCCGGCCGCCACCGGGCCGAGCCGCAGGCCCTGCTGGAGGGCGATCGCGATCACGAACATGAAGCCGCCGAAGCCGCCGAAGTAGGGGAGGGCGATGCCGAGCCCGCGCCGCATCTCGGGGATCCGCAGCAGGCTGGGCGGCACCAGCGGGGTGGCGCCCCGGCGTTCGGCGCGGGTCTCGACCAGGGCGAAGGCGACCGCGAACACCGGGGAGAGCGCGAGCAGCACCCAGGACCAGAGCGGCCAGCCGGCGGCGCGGCCCTCCATCAGCGGGACGAGCAGGGCGAGCATGGTCGCGGTGAGCAGCAGGGTGCCCAGGACGTCCACCCGGGCGGCCTGCGGGGAGCGGCTCTCCGGCACGTACCGGAGGGCGAGGACGAGGGCGAGCAGGGCGAACGGGACGTTCAGCAGGAAGACGGAGCGCCAGCCGGTGCCGAGGACGTCGGCGGCGACCAGCATCCCGCCGAGCACCTGGCCGACCACCACCGAGATCCCGGCGACCGCGCCGTAGACGCTGAGCGCGTGGCCGCGGCGGGCGCCGTGGGTGGCGGCGGTGATGGTGCCGAGGACCTGGGGGACGATCAGGGCGGCCGAGGCGCCCTGGGCGGCGCGGGCGGCGACCAGCGACCAGGCCCCGGGGGCGAGCCCGCAGGCGAGCGAGGTGAGGGCGAACGCGGCGGCGCCGACCACGAAGAGCCGTCGGCGGCCGAAGATGTCGCCGAGCCGTCCGCCGAGGACGAGCAGGACGGCGAACGCGATGCCGTACCCGGCGGCGACCAGCTCCAGCACGGCGGGGCCGGCGGCGAGGTCGCGGTCGATGGTGGGCAGGGCGACGTTGACGATGAAGAAGTCGAGCATCGGCAGGAACGCCCCGAGCAGTACGGTGACCAGCCCGGCGGTGCCGATCGAAGCGCTGCCGGTCGAAGCGCTGGCGGTCGAAGCGCTGCTCGGCGAGGTGGTGCTCGGCGAGGTGGCGCCGGAGGCGGCAGAGGCGGTGGTGCTACCGGTGGTGGTGGTACCGGCCGTGGTGGAGCCGGCCGTGGTGGAGCCGGTGGGGCGGGCTGACGCGGTAGCGGTGGTGGTCGTGGCGACGGCGAGTTGTTGGGTCACGGGTCATACGATCTTCCGTCCGACAACCTGGTACCAGAGTGTGCTTATCCAGGTATCAGAAGTACCTGGCACCCGGCTCCCGCATGGCGCATGCTGAGTCCATGAGCCTGACCACCGCGCCCGTCCGAAGCACCGCCGCGCCCGCCGGGTCGACCGCGACCGCGAGCCCCGCAGCCGCTCCGCCGACCCCGCTCGCCGCCGAGGCCCGACGGCACGAGCTGGCGGCGTTCCTGCGCAGCCGCCGCGAGCGGATCGCACCGGAGCAGGTGGGCCTGCCGACGACCGGCCGCCGCCGGACGCCCGGGCTGCGCCGCGAGGAGGTCGCGCAGCTCGCCGCCGTGGGGGTCACCTGGTACACGTGGCTGGAGCAGGCCCGGGACATCCAGGTCTCCACCCAGGTACTGGACGCCGTCGCCCGTGCCCTGCGGCTCGATCCGGCCGAGCGGTCGCACCTGTTCGCCCTGGCGGCCGCCGAGGACCCCGCTCCGGTGCTGGAGTGCCCGACGGTGACCCCGGCGGTGCGGCTGGTGCTGGAGCAGATGGCGCCGATGCCGGCGGCGGTGATCAACGCCCGGTACGACATCCTGGCGCACAACCCCTCCTACACCCACCTGGTCGGGAACGTCGACGAGTTGCCGTTCGAGGAGCGGAACCTGGTCTGGATGGCGTTCACACCGTCGCGCTTCCGGGACGTGCTGGTGAACCACGAGCAGGAGCGCGAGGGAATGGTGGCCCGGTTCCGGTCGGGCATGGCGGACCACAGCGCCGAACCGGCCTGGAAGGCACTGCTCGCCCGGCTGCGCAAGGCCTCGCCGGACTTCGAGGCGGCCTGGCAGCGGCACGACGTCCAGCGGCCCGGCAACGGACTCAAGCAGTTCCTCATCCCGGGGGTCGGGCTGCTGCACTGCGACTACACGAGCTTCTGGCTCGGGCCCCGCCCCAGCACCCGCCTGATCGCCTACACCCCCAGGGACGAGGAGACCCGGGCACGGATGGCCCTCATGGCGGACGGCCTCTGACCCGGACGGCCGTCGGACCGCCCGTCGGGCCCGGCCGCCGCCGAGCCGGCCCGTCGTGCCCGGCACCGGCCCCGACACCGGCTCGGCAGCCGCCGCGCCCCGACCGAGCGCCAGGCAGAGGACGGCCAGCGGCAGCTCGACACCGCAGGCCATCACCAGGGCGGCGAGCAGCGGCAGCCCGCGTCCGGCGGTGCCGACGTCGGCCAGGGCGTCGCCCGCGAGCAGCAGCGCCACTACGCAGGCGGGCCCGAGCGCGGCCGGACTGCGGCGGCGCAGCAGCGCGTCCAGCCAGAGCAGGGCGCTCAGCTCGCCCAGGTCGAGGACCACCCAGACGGTCTCGTGGCAGAGCACCAGCACGGCCAGCCAGGGCAGCAGGGCCAGCGCCGCCAGAGCGGGCACCTGCGGAGCCCAGCCGGGCAGCGCCGGGGCGGTCGGCCGGGTCGGCCGGACGCGCGGAGCAGGCCAGCTGAACGGCGTCGGCCGGGCTCCCGGCAGGACGGCGCTCATCGTGCGCTCCGGCCACGCGGGCGGACCCGCTCCAGCGACCGCCGCACCCGGCCGGCCGGGTGCTCCACCAGGACGCCGTCGAACGGGCCCCGCGCCCAGGCGAGCCAGAACTCCCCGGCCACCGTGACCACCTCGGGTGCCTCGACCACCCTGGCCCGCCGCCCCGCCCGGCGCAGCCGCCCGGCGGTGAAGCCCACGGCGGGCGCCGGGCCGCCCTGCGGCAGCCGGCCCCAGACCAGCCCGTACGACTCCCGCGCGCCGAGGGCCGGGCACCGTCGGGCGCCGCGCAGCAGTTCCGGGGCGAGCCGGGCCGCGACCACGACGTCGACCAACTCGCCGTGCTCGTACACCTCCAGCGCGGCCCGCCCCCGGGACGCCCGAACGCCCCGCACCGACCAGGGCCCGAGCAGCCCGAGCCGGCCCGCCGACCCGAGCAGGCCGACCGGCCGCGCCCACGCGGCGCCGGCGTCGCCGAGACCGGCGGCGGGCCGCGGGTGCGGCGCGGTGGTGGGGTGCGAAGGAGTGCTCGTCATGCCGTCAAGACTTCCGTGGACGGCGCTCGCTGTCGGTAGTGCATCACACCGAATCAGGGGTGTACCCAGCTACACCCCAGGTCTCCACTCCCCTTCATGGCGGCCGTCGATCTTCGCGCCCTACGCTGTCCGTCATGCCCTCCACCCCGCTGCGCCGCGCGCTCGCCAGGAGCGTCGGGCGGCCGCTGTGGGCGGCCGTCTGGCGCGACACCCGGTTCATAGCCGCCGGCGTCCCGCTGGCCGCGCCGATCTGGCTGGCCGTCCTCTACTTCAAGGTGTTCCTGCTGATCCTCGGCCTGAGCCTGGCCGGCATGCGCCTGCTGACGACGGCCCAGCGCGGCCGGTTGCGCGCCCTGCGCGGGGTCGAGGTGCCGCCGCTGCTCCGTCCGGTCCGGACCTCGGCCGGTCTGCTGACCGGGCTGCGCACGGGGGTGAGCTGGCGCCAGGTCGGCTACCACCTGCTCGCGGGCCCGCTGCTCGCGCTCGGCGCCGTCGGGCTGCTCTACGCCTGGGGTGCGGGCCTGGTGATGGCCACCGTCTACGGCTGGACGTGGTTGATGCCGTCGTCGAGCCCGGTCCGCGGGGCGCTGGTCACGCTGGACGTCGCGATCACCGTGGGCGGTGTGCTGCTGCTCCTCGTGCTGCCGTGGGCGACGGTCCTGCTGGCCCGGCTGGAGGAGTGGACGGCCCTGCGGCTGCTCGGCCCCGGCCGGGCGGAGGCCCTGGAGCGCCGGGTCGAGGAGATCGCCGAGAGCCGGGCCGGCCTGGTCGACGCCGTCGACGCCGAGCGCCGCCGGATCGAGCGCGACCTGCACGACGGCGCCCAGCAGCGGCTCACCTCGCTGGCGATGAACCTGGGCCTGGCCCGGCGCACCCTCAAACACGCCCCGCCCGAGGTCATGCAGGTGATAGTGGACGCGCACGAGGAGGCCCAGGCCGCCATCGACGAACTGCGGGACCTCGTGCGCGGCCTGCACCCCGCCGTTCTGGAGGACCGCGGCCTGGACGCGGCGCTGTCCGGCATCGCCGCCCGCTCGCCGCTGCCGGTGCGCGTCGACGTCGCCCTGACCGAGCCGGTCGCCCCGACCGTCGAGGCGGTCGCCTACTTCACCGTCTCCGAGGCGCTGACCAACGTCGCGAAGCACGCCCGTGCCTCCCGGGTCGACCTCTCGGTGCGGACGGCGGGCGGCCGGCTGCGCCTGGTCGTCAGCGACGACGGTGTCGGCGGCGCGGACGCCGCGCGCGGCACCGGCCTGACCGGGCTGCGCAAGCGCGCCGCCTCGGTCGACGGCACGCTGTCCGTTCTGAGCCCCCTCGGGGGCCCCACCACCATCACCGTGGAGTTGCCGTGCGTGCTGTGATCGCCGAGGACTCGGTCCTGCTGAGGGTCGGTCTGGTCAAGGTCCTGGAGGCCGTGGGCTTCGAGGTGGCGGCCGCGGTCGGGGACGCCGAGGCGCTGCTCGCCGCCGTCGAGGAGCACCGTCCGGCAGTGGTGGTGGCGGACGTCCGGATGCCGCCCGACTACACCGACGAGGGCGTCCGGGCCGCACTGATGATCCGCCGGCAGTGGCCGGAGGTCGCGGTGCTGCTGCTCTCGCAGTACGTCGAGGAGCGGTACGCGGCCGATCTGCTGGCCACGAACACCAGTGGGGTGGGCTACCTGCTCAAGCAGCGGGTGGCCAATGTGGACGACTTCGTGGACGCCCTCCAGCGGGTGGCGGAGGGTGGCACCGCGCTGGACCCGGAGGTGGTCGCCCAGCTGCTGGTCCGCCGCCACCGCGATCCGCTGGAGAAGCTGACCCCGCGCGAGCGGGACGTGCTCGGCCTGATGGCGGAGGGCCGCTCCAACGCGGCGATCGCCGCCGCCCTGGTGGTCAGCGACAGCGCCGTGGCGAAGCACATCAACTCGATCTTCACCAAGCTCGAACTGCCGCCGGCCGACAACAGCCACCGCCGGGTGCTCGCGGTGCTGCGGTTCCTGGAGGTCGGGTAGCCGTGGGCGCACGTCGGGCCTGGCAGATCACCGGGACGCTCACGCTGGCCTTCGCCATGCTGTTCGGCGCCGTGCAGACCTGGGCGGTGGTGGTGCAGCAGAAGGCGGTGTCCGAGCACTCCTACCAGGTCGCGGTGACCAGGGTGGAGCTGGACACCGGGACGGCGGCGGTCCGGATCAAGCCGGGCGTCCCCGGACGGGTGACGATGAGGCAGTACCTGGACTGGACGGTCCGCAAGCCCACGGTCTCGGCGATCTTCCAGGGGGACGTCCTCACCGTCCGGATGCGCTGCAACCAGTTGCTGCCGGCGGTGGACGTCGGCTGCGGCGCCTCGATCGACCTGGAGGTACCGGCCGCGGCCTCGGTGTCCGGCGGGGGGACGTCCGGTGCCCTGGAGGTCCGGGACCTCACCGGGGACGTCCGGCTCTCCGCGACCTCGGGCGCGATCCGGCTGACCGGGCTCTCCGGACAGGTGTACGCGCGCACCACCTCGGGGGAGCTGAAGGCCGCCGACCTCGGTTCGCCGCGGGTGGAGGTGAGGGCCTTCTCCGGGGAGATCGACCTGGGCTTCGTGCGGCCGCCGCAGCTGGTGGACGCCGGTGCCACCTCCGGGGCGGTGACGATCGGACTCCCGAAGGGCTCCCGGTACGCCTTCGACTTCAGCGGCGCCGCCGGTCCGGGCGACCGCCACATCGATCCCGAGCTGGCCGACTCCACCAGCTCCGACACCGTCCGGGTGGTGACCACCTCGGGTTCGGTGCGCATCGTCACCGCGGCGGGCTGACGGACGCGGGCCCACGGACTTGGGCCCACGGACTTGGGCCCCGGACAAAGGCTCACCGACCGGCCCCCGGAAGGCCCGGTGAGCAGCGCCGACCGGCCCCGGCGCGCGGTGGGGGACAATGAAGAGTCCCGAGCCCCCGTCCACGAGGTCAGCCGCGCATGACAGCCACGCTCGACACCACCGCGTCCGCCACGGCGTCCGCGCCCGCGCCCGCCACGGCATCCGCGCCCGCGCCCGCCACGGCACCCGCCGCCGCGAACGCGGCCGCCGCCGCGCCCGCGACCAGCTCCGAGTTCGCGCCGCTGACGATCGGCCCGATGCGGGTGTGGCCGCCGGTCGTCCTGGCACCCATGGCCGGCATCACCAACGCGCCCTTCCGCACCCTCTGCCGCGAGCAGAGCGGCGGCAAGGGCCTGTACGTGAGCGAGATGATCACCACCCGGGCCCTGGTCGAGCGCAACGCCAAGACCATGCAGCTGATCAAGTTCGACGCGAGCGAGAAGCCGCGCTCGATCCAGCTGTACGGAGTGGACCCGGTGACCGTCGGCAAGGCCGCCCGGATGATCGCCGACGAGGGCCTGGCCGACCACATCGACCTCAACTTCGGCTGCCCCGTCCCCAAGGTGACCCGCAAGGGCGGCGGCTCGGCGCTGCCGTACAAGCGCAACCTGCTGCGCGAGCTGTTGCGCGAGGCCGTGGCGAACGCGGGGGACCTCCCGGTCACCATGAAGATGCGCAAGGGCATCGACGACGACCACCTCACCTACCTGGACGCGGGCCGGATCGGCGCCGAGGAGGGCGTGGCCGCCATCGCCCTGCACGGGCGCACCGCCGCCCAGCACTACGGGGGCACGGCGGACTGGTCGGCGATCGCCCGGCTGCGCGAGTCCGTCCCGGCGCACATCCCGGTGCTCGGCAACGGCGACATCTGGTCGGCGGACGACGCGGTGCGGATGATGCGCGAGACCGGCTGCGACGGTGTGGTGGTCGGGCGCGGCTGCCTCGGCCGGCCGTGGCTGTTCAAGGACCTGGTCTCGATCTTCGAGGGCGAGGTCGACTACGCCCGCCCGAGCTTCGCCGACGTGGCGCGGGCGATGGTGCGCCACGCGCAGCTGCTCGGGGAGTGGCTGGGGGACGAGACCCGCGGCGTGATCGACTTCCGCAAGCACGTCGCCTGGTACACCAAGGGCTTCTCGGTCGGCTCCGAGCTGCGGGTGAAGCTGGCGAACTCCTCCTCCTTGTCCGAATTGGCCGAAACCCTGTCCATGGTGGAGCAGTCGCAGCTCTGGCCGGCCGGCGCGGATGGGCCGCGCGGGCGAACGAGCGGCAACAACCGGGTGGTTCTGCCGGAGGGCTGGTTGGACGATCCGTATGACCGCGCTCTCCCCAGCGCAGACGCCGAATCGGACACCTCCGGCGGTTGATCTGGCCGCTTCGGCGAAAATGGCGCTCGGCGATCCCTCGCCACCGCGTCCCAGCCCTCTTGTCCCATCTGGACAAGAGGGCTCCTTTTTGGTGCGCGAGTATTACGGAAAGAGTACGAATCCGGACGCAGTGCGACGATCGGCGGAGGAGACCTACGCCCGACGGGCGAGATGCGTCCGTGACGCTTGCCACATACGGTGGCGACTGACGGCCCTTCAGGTGACGAAATGGACAGGTCGGCAGGTAATCGCTTCCCGAAGGGGGTGGCGCGGGATCGGGTGCTCGGGGTGCAGGAAATCAAGCCGGGGCAACACGCTGGACCGCCGACCGCTACCCTGCGTCCCCCTGGTGTGATCTTCCTGTTTCCTTGAGTTCAAGACTTGAAGGGATGCTCGCGTCATCCGGACGATTTCACCAACAGAGGTGAACGCCTTTACGTGCATTCGATCTGTTGGGTTACCACTGGGTACCGGCCTCATACGGCCTATTGGCGGCGCGGAAGCGCCTTCGAAATGGGTATGTTCTCCGGCGTCAGGGCAACCGTGTGCGAGGAGACCGACCCGTGCCGTCCCAGCAGAAGTTTGTTTACTCCTTCACCGAAGGAAACAAGGACCTCAAGGATCTTCTCGGCGGCAAGGGCGCGAACCTGGCCGAGATGACCAACCTGGGCCTCCCCGTCCCTCCGGGGTTCACCATCACCACCGAGGCCTGCAAGGTCTTCCTGGAGACCGGCAGCGAGCCCGCCTCCCTCCACAAGGAGATCAGCGCCCACCTGGACGCCCTTGAGCAGGAGATGGGCAAGCAGCTCGGCCAGGCCGACGACCCGCTGCTGGTCTCGGTCCGGTCCGGGGCCAAGTTCTCCATGCCCGGCATGATGGACACCGTCCTGAACATCGGCCTCTCCGACACCTCGGTGGTCGGTCTGGTCGCGCAGTCCGGCAACGAGCGTTTCGCCTGGGACTCCTACCGCCGCCTGGTCCAGATGTTCGGCAAGACCGTGCTGGGCGTCGACGGCGAGCTGTTCGAGGAGGCCCTGGACGAGGCCAAGCACGCCAAGGGCACCGTCAACGACCTGGACCTGGACGCTTCCGACCTCCGGGAACTGGTCGAGGTGTTCAAGGGCATCGTCCAGCGCGAGACCGGCCGGGCCTTCCCGCAGGACCCGCGCGAGCAGATGGACCTCGCCATCCACGCCGTCTTCCACTCCTGGAACGGCGACCGCGCGCGGCTGTACCGCCGCCAGGAGCGCATCCCGAACGACCTGGGCACCGCCGTCAACGTCTGTTCCATGGTGTTCGGCAACCTCGGCGAGGACTCCGGCACCGGTGTCGCCTTCACCCGCGACCCCTCCACGGGCGCCGTCGGCGTCTACGGTGACTACCTCTCCAACGCCCAGGGTGAGGACGTCGTCGCCGGCATCCGCAACACCCTGCCGCTCGCCGATCTCGAACAGCTCGACAAGAAGTCGTACGACGAGCTGATGACGATCATGCAGAAGCTCGAGAACCACTACCGCGACCTCTGCGACATCGAGTTCACCATCGAGCGCGGCAAGCTCTGGATGCTCCAGACCCGGGTCGGCAAGCGCACCGCCGCCGCCGCCTTCCGGATCGCCGTCCAGCTGGTCGACCAGGGCCTCATCGACCTGGACGAGGCCCTGATGCGGGTCACCGGCGGTCAGCTCTCCCAGCTGATGTTCCCGCGCTTCGCGCCGAACGCCGAGTCCAAGCAGATCGCCTGGGGCCTGGCCGCCTCGCCCGGCGCCGCGATCGGCAAGGTGGTCTTCGACTCCTACACCGCCGTCAAGTGGTCCCGTTCCGGCGAGAAGGTCATCCTGGTCCGCCGCGAGACCAACCCGGACGACCTGGACGGCATGATCGCCGCTGAGGGCATCCTCACCTCGCGCGGCGGTAAGACCTCGCACGCCGCCGTCGTCGCCCGCGGCATGGGCAAGACCTGTGTCTGCGGTGCCGAGGAGCTGGAGGTCGACACCAAGCGCCGCCGGATGACCACCTCCGACGGCCTGGTGCTGGAAGAGGGCGACATCGTCTCCATCGACGGTGCGAGCGGCAAGGTCTACCTGGGCGAGGTACCCGTCCTGCCGTCCCCGGTGGTCGAGTACTTCGAGGGCACCCTGCACGCCGGCGCCGACGTCCAGGGCGGTCTCGTCCAGGCCGTGCACCGGCTGATGTCGCACGCCGACGGCCGCCGCCGGCTGGCCGTGCGGGCCAACGCCGACAACTCCGAGGACGGCGGCCGCGCCCGTCGCTACGGCGCCCAGGGCATCGGCCTCTGCCGCACCGAGCACATGTTCCTCGGCGAGGAGCGCCGCAAGGAGGTCGAGCACCTGATCCTGGCGGACAACGACAAGGACCGCGAGACCGCGCTCTCCACCCTGCTGCCGCTGCAGAAGGGCGACTTCCTGGAGCTCTTCCAGGCGATGGACGGGCTGCCCGTCACCGTTCGCCTGCTCGACCCGCCGCTGCACGAGTTCCTGCCGGACATCACCGAGCTCTCGGTGCGCGTCGCCCTCGCCGAGGCCCGCAAGGACCCGAACGAGAACGACCTGCGACTGCTCCAGGCGGTGCACAAGCTGCACGAGCAGAACCCGATGCTCGGCCTGCGCGGCGTCCGCCTCGGCCTGGTCATCCCCGGCCTGTTCGGCATGCAGGTGCGCGCGATCGCCGAGGCCGCCGCCGAGCGCAAGCTGGCCGGTGGGGACCCCCGCCCCGAGGTGATGATCCCGCTGGTCGGCACCGTCCAGGAGCTGGAGCTGGTGCGCGACGAGTGCGATCGCGTGCTGGCCGAGGTCGCCCAGTCCACCGGCGTCCAGCTGGACATCAAGCTCGGCACCATGATCGAGCTGCCCCGGGCCGCCCTGACGGCCGGCCAGATCGCCGAGGCCGCCGAGTTCTTCTCCTTCGGCACCAACGACCTGACCCAGACGGTCTGGGGCTTCTCCCGGGACGACGTGGAGGCCTCGTTCTTCACGGCCTACCTGGAGAAGGGCATCTTCGGGGTCTCCCCGTTCGAGACCATCGACCGCGACGGTGTCGGCGCGCTGGTCAAGCACGCCGTCCAGGCCGGCCGGGCCACCCGCCCCGACCTCAAGCTGGGCGTCTGCGGCGAGCACGGCGGCGACCCGGAGTCGGTGCACTTCTTCCACGAGGTGGGGCTGGACTACGTCTCCTGCTCCCCCTTCCGGATCCCGGTGGCGCGCCTGGAGGCAGGCCGCGCCGCCATCGAGACGGCGGGCAGCGACTCGCGCTGACGCGGAGCCCCGGCCAGGCATCGGCCGGGGCGCCGCCGACGCGGTCACTGACCGCACCCCCTCCCACCGGGGAGGGCGTACACCGGAGCTCGGCGCAGGAGAACCGGCGTACGTAACGCGAGCGGGGCGGGAACGGACAATGGCGTCCGTTCCCGCCCCGCTCGTCTGTCTGTGCGGAAGACCCGCGGGGAACGGCGGGCAACGGCGGGGAACCGCGGGGACTCTGCCCGAAGGTCTGCGCGCCCGGCCGCCGCCGGGCCGAAGAGCGTGCCCGCCCGGCCGCCCGGGTCTGCCCGCCCGGCCCGCCATACCGTCCCTCTGCCCACCCGCGCCGCCCGCCCGTCGCACCCGACGAGCGGCCGCGGGTGTGGCCGCGGCCACGCGTGTGGCTGGCCGGCCACGGCCCGGCCGGCTGCCAAGCTGGAGCGCATGACCAGCAAGCACCGCCTGTTCGCCCTGGTGGCCGTCCTCCTCTGCGCACTCGCCGCGCTCGCCGGGTGCCAGCTCTCGAACGACGGGGCGGACAGCCCGAAAGCCACCGTCGCCGCCTCCACCGGAGCGAGCGCCACCGGCCCGAAGCCCTCCGCTCCGAAGCCCTCCCCGCCCGCCGGCACCACTCCGGCCCCGCCCGGCGGCTGGGTGCCCACCGACCCCGCGCTGGCCGACGTCTGCCGCACCAAGCTGCCCGCCCAGGCCGTCGACACCCTCGGCCTGATCGCCAAGGGCGGCCCCTACCCGTACCGCTCGGACGGCATCGTCTTCGAGAACCGGGAGAACCGCCTCCCGCGCAAGGCCTCCGGCTACTACCACGAGTACACCGTCGTGACCCCGGGCTCCGGCGACCGCGGCGCCCGACGCGTCGTCACCGGCGGTACCGGTGAGCAGTACTGGACGGCCGACCACTACGGCTCCTTCCAGGAGATCGACGCCCGCTGCTGAGTCATCGGCCCTGGAAAGTACTTTCCACATCGGAAAGTAGATGCCATAGTAGAAGTACCAGCAACGCCGGGGCGCCCACGGGGCCCCGGGCACTCCAGGGGGATCCATGAACGCCGCCGAACCCGCCGACCCGTCCGCCGTCGACCTGCCCGCCGCCGAGGCGCTGCGCCTGGCCGACCGGGCCAGGGCCGCCGCCCAGGCACCGGGCCGCCTTCCCGGCTGGTACGGACCGGCCTTCGCGGTGGCGTTCACCGTCTACGGCACCGGCGTCGGACAGGCGATCGGAGCCGGGATGGGCTGGCTGGGCGGGCTGTTCGGGGCGCTCTTCGCCGCCCTGACGGGTGCGCTGGCCCGGGTCGCCGTGAACCAGGGCGGCATCGTGCACCGCCTGGCGCCCGGCATCGGTCGGCCGGTGGTCCTGGCCGTCCTCGCGGTGATCCTGGTGGGCCTGGCCGCCCTGCTGCTCGCCTGGCTGGCGGGCGGCGGTGCGCGCTGGATGGGCGCGGCGGTGGGCGTGGCGGCGGGCGCGGCCTTCTGGGTGGCCACGGACCGGCTCACCGCGTCGATCCGCCGGATGCCGGCGGCCCGCTGATGCCGGCCGCGCTCGACCCGCTGCTCCAGCACCCGACCCGGCTGATCGTGCTGGCCTTCCTGAGCGCCTGCACCGAGGCCGAGTTCGCCACCGTCCGGGACCACTGCGAGGTCTCCGACTCGACGCTCAGCAAGGCGGCGGCCGCCTTGGAGGAGGCCGGATACGTGGTGGTGAAGAAGGGGTACGTCGGCAAGCGTCCGCGGACCTGGCTCGGCGCCACCAAGGCCGGCCGCAAGGCGCTGGCCGCCCACCTCGCCGAACTCCAGCGGCTGGTAGCCGCGGCCGAGTCCGCCGGCGCCGCCCAAGACCCGGCCTGAGCCCACGCGCCGACCGGATCGCGCCCGCCCACCGCTACGCCCGCAAGTCGCTACGCCCGCAAGTCGCTACGCCCGCACACCGCCGCCCCCGCAGGCCCGCCGCCAGCCGATCCGCGCGTGCGGCCCGTGCGGGCCGGTGGCGAGCAGGGTCCGCAGCTCCCGCAGCACGGGCTCCGGCTCCCGCCGCAGCTGCACCGGCGTGGCGCGGACGACCGGGGAGTCCGGCGGCGGTGAGGCGGTTGACCCGCGCCAGCCCGCGCTCGTGGTCGGCCGGGCGCAAGTGCCAGGCCCGGGAGTCGATCTCCAGTGCCACGCAGGCCTGCGGCCAGTAGGCGTCGGGGACGGCGAGGAAGCGCCCGTCCAGGAACAGCACCGGGTTCCAGAGCGGTTCCGGCAGGCCGGCCCCGTGGACCAGCTCACGGGCCTCGCCCTCGACGACCGAGCGCACTCCGGCGGTGAGGTCCTCCACCACCTGGGCGACCTGCGGCAGCGCGAGCGCCCCCGGCCGGGCGAGCAACTGGTCCAGCAGCTCGCCGAGGTCGCAGTGCCGCCGCTGGACCGCCTCCGCGCAGAGCGCCCGGAACCGGCGCCGGCCGCCCTCCCGCGGTACGAGGTCGGCCAGGGCCCGGGCGACCGTCGTGCTCCAGAGCCCGTCGTCCCGCTCGAACCCGCCCGGCAGCGGCCCGGCGGCCCGGTGGATCCGGACGAAACCCCGGTCCGCGACCCGGCGCGGGCCCGCGATCAGCACGTCGACGTCCCCGAGGTCCGCCGGGTGCCCGGCGGACGGCAGCCCGGCCGAGGCCAGGGCCGCCTCCCCGGTCAGCAGCACCTCGCCGGGCCGCGCCGACCGCCCCTTCGGCGCCGCGTACGCGAGCGCCGCGCGCAGCCGCTGATGCGGGGTCAGCCGCCCGCTCTGCAGGCAGATCACCCGGGGCAGCACCTGCTGCCAGGGGCCGCCGGGCCGCAGCCGGTGCGCGATGGTGCCGGACGGCACCCCGAGCCGGCGCAGCTGTGCCCGGGTGACGATGTGCTGCTGGTCGGCGCCGAGCAGCAGCAGGGGGTCGAGGAGGTCCGTGCGGGTCATGCCGGGGTGCTTCCCGCCCGGGTCGGGGGTATGCGGAACATCGCCCGTCGGGGGAGCGGGCCGCCAATCGGGTTGACGCGCGCCGCTCCAGCGGATGGGCTGGCCGCGATGACTTCCCTCCACACCGGTCCCGCGCTCGACGCGCTCAACGGCCTCTCCGTCGGCGACGCCCTCGGCGCCCAGTTCTTCGTCCCCGAAACCGCCGCGGCCCACTTCGCCGCCCGCACCGCCCCGCCCGGCCCCTGGCCGTGGACCGACGACACCGAGATGGCCTGCTCGGTGTACGCGGCCCACACCGAACGCGGGGCCCTCGACAGCTTCGACCTCACCTACGCCTTCGCCTGCCGCCACGACTTCGACCGGGGGTACGGCCCGGCGGCCAACCGGCTGCTGCGGCTGATCCGCGAGGGCGGTGACGCCCGGGCCCTGGCCGCCGAACTCTTCGACGGCCAGGGCTCGTACGGCAACGGCGCCGCGATGCGGGTGGCACCGCTGGGGGCCGCGTGCGCCGCGGACCTGGACGAGGTCGTCCGGCTGGCCGCCGCGACGGCGGTGATCACCCACACCCACCCGCAGGCCGTGGACGGCGCGATCGCCGTCGCGGTGGCGGCCGCCCTCGCGGTGCGCGCGCGGGCCGGGGAGGTGACGCCGGAGGCCTTCCTGGCGGCGGTCCGCCACCACACGCCCGCCGGCGCCGTCCGGAACGGCCTGACGGAGGCGGTCGGCCTGCTCGCCGAGCCGGGCGCCGGTGTCGAGGCCGCCGCCCGGGTGCTCGGCAACGGGAGCCGACGAGCGCCGCCGACACCGTCCCGTACGCGCTCTGGTGCGCCGCCCGGCGGCTGGCCGACTACCCGGCCGCCGTCCGGGAGGCGATCGCGGCCGGCGGGGACATGGACACGGTCGCCGCGATCACCGGCGGCGTGGGTGGCGGCGCGCACCGGTACCGCCGGCATCCCGGGGGACTGGCTGGCCGCCCGGGAGCCGTTGCCGGCCTGGGCCTTCCCGGAGCCCGGCGGCGTCCCGGACGGCCCAGGCCGCGACGGCATGCTGGTGCCGCGCCCGCATGCCGTCCCCGACGTGGTGTGGACGGACGCGCAGTGGCAGCGGCTGCGGACCGGCCCGTCGTCGGCCGCCCTCGACCCCCGGTTGGGGCGCGTCCACACCCGCGACGGCGCCGTCCGGCTGTGCCACCGGAGCGGCTACGCCGTCTGGGAGGTCGCGGTCGCCCGGGTCCGGGGCGGCTGGCGTCCGGTCTCGGCCGTCGTGGAGGCCGCCCCCGGCCGCTGGTCGCCGCCGGCGGGCGCCGGCCCCGGGCTGCTCGCCCGGCTGCTGGAGCACGCCGCGACCGGCGGGCCGCCGGTCAGGCCGTGATCAGCTGCCCAGCACCGCCGCCGTGTCTAAGGCACTCCTGGTTGAGCGCGCGTTCCGGGGCGCTCGGCGAGGTGGCGGCGGCGATCCGCAGCTCGATGATGTCCCGTACGGCGGGCCACTCGGAGTCGAGGATCGAGTAGAACGCGGTGGAGCGCACCACCCCGTCCAGCCCGCGCGAGTGTGCCCGGCGGACGCCCTCGGACGTCGCGCCGAGGCGCTCGATCGCGGCCCGGGAGCGCAGGTTGCGGGCGTCCGCGCGCATCGAGATCCGCTGCACCCGCCACTCCTCGAAGGCGTACCGCAGCATCAGCAGCTTCGCCTCGGCGTTGACGCCGGTGCCCTGGGCACGCGGGGAGAGCCAGGTGTTGCCGATCTCGGCGGCGTCCGGGACGGCCGTGGCCGGATCGCCGAACGGCACGCCGGGCACCGGCGGCCAGACGACCGGGCCCTGCCAGTAGTCGAGTTCGAGGAACCGGGTGGAGCCGACCACCCGGCCGTCCGCGAGGTTCACCGTCGCGAACGGCAGCGCCCGGCCCGCGGCCCGGTCGGCGAGGGCGCGCGCGATGTAGTCGCGGGCCGCTTCCAGGCCGTGCGGGACGGGGGTGAAGGCGTAGGTCGTACGGTCCTCGGCGCCGGCCTCGGCGATGGCCTCGGCATGGTGCGCGGCAAGGGGCTCCAGCCGCACGGTGCGGCCGGTGAGGATGACAGGTACGGGCACGGAACCATCGGTCCTTCATCGGTCGGAGGGCGCGTCCCGCGCCGGGGTGCGGCTCGGGCTGCGTGGACGTTCGCCCCGGCCCCGGAATCCGCCCGCCCGGGACCGCGCACGCCGGAGGACCGGTCGGGCGGGGTGGGGGCGGCGGCCCCGGAGGCGGGCAGCGCGGTGCCGGAACGGACACGGGTCGACGGACCGGTCCGGCGGGATGGGCGAGGGGACAGTGTGCGTCCGCGAGATGGCCGAAGAGGAAACGTGAGCGCGAAGGGGAGCAGGCGGCCAGATGAAGGCAAGATGCGTCGTGGGTGACTGGCCGAGCACCGGGCCGGGACGTGATCGACGGCGTTACGGACGACGTGACGACGACGCGGCGATGCGAGGCAGCGAGAGGACGATACCCGCCAGAAGGCGGTGCGTCACCTCGCGGCACACGAATGGGCGCGCGGGCCTTCCGGACGCACGCCCGGGAGGGGCTTCGGGCGCCCGTGACCAGCGGGTTTGCCGCCGGGTGCGATCATGGTCCGGAGGGCATCGCGGCGCGCCGCCGGGGCACCCCGGCGGGTCGCCGGGCGTTCCCCGGGGAAGCGGCCGCGCGACGGCCGCGGCCGGCGGGAATTCCGGCGGCGTCCGGCACGCTGGAGACGACGACAAGCCGGTACCGGTCGACGAGTAGAGAACGGGGTGTGGGTGCGCGGTGCGTGATCCCCAGGAGCTGTACGAGCTGGATCAGCAGGGCGTGGCCGCCGTGGCCGCGGCGAAGGCCGCGCTGGCCGACACCGGCGCGGGCCTGGTGCTGCTCCACCACTTCGAGGGCTTCATGGACGCCGGCGAGGCCGGCGGCCAGGTGGTCGCCCACCTGCTGGAGGAGGGCGAGCCGCAGGTGGTGGCCCGCTTCGACCACGACCGCCTGGTGGACTACCGGGCCCGCCGCCCCGCGATGCTGTTCGACCGCGAGCACTGGGCCTCCTACGAGCCGCCGGAGATCCTCCTCCAGCTGGTCCACGACGCGGCCGGCTCGCCGTTCCTGCTGCTCACCGGGCCCGAGCCGGACGTCGAGTGGGAGCGCTTCGGCGCCGCCGTGCGCCGGCTCGTCGAGCGCTTCGAGGTCCGGCTCACGCTGGACTTCCACGGCATCCCGATGGGCGTGCCGCACACCCGCCCGGTCGGCCTGACCCCGCACGGCACCCGGCTGGACCTCGCCGCCGGCTACCCGCAGTGGTTCGAGCAGGCCCAGGTGCCGGGCAGCGCGCAGGCGCTGCTCGAGTACCGGCTGGCCGAGGCCGGGCACGACGTGCTGGGCTTCGCCGTACACGTGCCGCACTACGTGGCGCGCTCGGCCTACCCGGCGGCCGCGGTGCTGATCCTGGAGGCCGTGCAGTCCGCCACCGGCCTGGTGCTGCCGGGCACCCGGCTGCGTGAGCGGGTGGGCGAGGTGTACGCCGACATCGAGGAGCAGCTGGCCCACGGGGACGGCGAGTTGCGCTCCGCGATCCGCGGCATGGAGGGCCAGTACGACGCCGTCGCGGGGGCGGAGGGCCGGGAGAGCCTGCTGGCCGAGCCGGTCGACCTGCCGTCGGCGGACGAGCTGGGCCGGCGCTTCGAGCAGTTCCTGGCCGAGCACGAGCGCGGCCCGGAGTAGTCCGCGCGCCGGCGTCCGCCGGACTCTCCGCCCCGGGCGGGAGAGTTCGGGCGCCGTCGTTCGTTGGCGGTGAGGTGCCCGGGGGACGGGCCGCCGTGAAGAGATCGCGTCGCCGGCTCCGGCCCCCGGGGGGATTCCATGTCCGTGTCCACACGCCCGACCGCGGTTCTGGCCACCGGGCTGGCCGCGCTGCTGCTGGCCGCCTGCAGCGGCGGCGGCGGTGCCGCGGGTACCGCTGCCCGGTCACCGGGCGGCCCCGAGCCGGTGCGGGCCACCCCCACCCCGACCCCGCTCCCCACCGGCCCCTACGTCGCCCTCGGGGACTCCTACACCTCCGGGCTGAAGATCGCCCCGCAGGTGGGCGAACCGAGGGGCTGCGCCCGCTCGGCCGTCAACTACCCGTCCCTGGTGGCGAAGGCCCTCGGCCTGGCGGACGACCGGTTCAAGGACGTCAGCTGCAGCGGTGCCCGCACCGGGGACCTCACCGGCTCCCAGGAGACCGACGGCGGCGGGGTCAACCCGCCGCAGCTGGACGCGCTCTCCCCGGCCACCCGCCTGGTCACGGTCGGGATCGGCGGCAACGACGCCGGGTTCATGGAGGTCGTCGGCGAGTGCGCCAAGGAGAACCTGGCGGACGTGGTGAAGAGCCTGATCGGCTCGGGGCGGGCGCCGGCGCCGTGCAAGGACCATTACGCCTCCGCCGGCGGCGCCGCCGACCAGGTGCAGCGCAAGGTGGACACCGCCGGCGAACGGCTGGGCCAGGTGCTGCAGGAGGTCAAGCGCCGCTCCCCGCAGGCCCGCGTCTACGTGGTCGGCTACCCGGTGCTGCTGCCGGCCGACCCGGCGAGCTGCGTACCGGTGCTCGGCCGGGCCCTGGCCGCGGCCGACCTCGGCTTCATCGCCGAGAAGGAGCAGCAGTTGAACGCGATGCTCAAGCGGCGCGCGGAGACGGCGGGCGCCGTCTTCGTGGACGCGGCCGCGCCCTCGGCCGGTCACGACATGTGCGCCGGCGAGGCGGCCCGCTGGGTGGAGCCGCCGTTCCCGGCCCCCGGGCTGGCGGCGATCCACCCCAACGCGAGGGGCCAGGAGGGCGTGGCAGCAGCCGTGTTGAAGGCCGTCCGGGGCTGAGCCCCCGCCGGCTGGGGCCGGTCCGGCACCCGGCCGGACGGCCAGGGTTCACGTCCCGGCCCGCACCCCTTCGCGCGCGGCACATCCCGGCTGTCGGAGCGGCGGCGTACGGTGATTGGCATATGGACGACACTGCACACCGCCTCCCCGACGCCCCGTTCCCGTACGACCACGCCGCCGAGGCCCGCTGGGTGCCCGAGCCGGACAAGCGCCCGGGCCGGACGGCCTTCCAGCGCGACCGCGCCCGCGTGCTGCACTCCGCGGCCCTGCGCCGACTCGCCGGCACCACCCAGGTCGTTGCCCCGATGCGCAGTGACTTCCCCCGGACCAGGCTCACCCATTCGCTCGAATGCGCCCAGGTCGGGCGGGAGTTGGGCGCCGCCCTCGGCTGTGACCCGGACCTCGTCGAGACCGCCTGCCTGGCCCACGACATCGGCCACCCGCCGTTCGGCCACACCGGCGAGGAGGCCCTCGACCAGGCCGCCGAGGCCTGCGGCGGCTTCGAGGGCAACGCGCAGTCGCTGCGCATCCTGACCCGCCTGGAGCCCAAGCGCTTCGCCCCGCAGGACGAGCAGCCCGCCCGGCTCGCCCCCTGGCCCGGCCGCAGCGTCGGCCTCAACCTGACCCGGGCCGCACTGGACGCCGCCACCAAGTACCCCTGGACGTACGGCGCGCACCCGGTCGACCCGGCCTCGTCCAAGTACGGCGTCTACGCCGACGACCTGCCGGTGTTCCGCTGGCTGCGGGCCGGCACCCCGCCCGGGCGCAAGTGCTTCGAGGCCACCGTGATGGACTGGTCCGACGATGTCGCCTACTCCACCCACGACGTGGAGGACGGCCTCCAGGCCGGCCACATCGAGCCGGCCGTGCTGCGCGCCCCGAGCGAGCGCGCCGAGCTGTTCAAGGTGGCCGAGCGCTACGCGCCGGACGCCGAGCCCGAGGAGCTGGCCGCCGCGCTGGACCGGCTGCTCGGCCAGGAGTGGTGGCCGAGCGCCTACGACGGTTCGGCCCGCGCCCGAGCCGGGCTGAAGGACCTCACCAGCCAGCTGATCGGCCGCTTCTGCCTGGCCGCCGAGCAGGCGACCCGGGCCCGCTACGGCCCCGGCCGGCTCAGCCGGTACGCGGCCGAGCTGGTGGTGCCGCGGGACGTCCGGCTGGAGTGCGCGGTGCTCAAGGCCGTCGCGGTGCGCTTCGTGATGCAGCGCGACGAGCAGGCCCAGCTCCGGGCCCGCCAGCGGATCGTGATCGCCGAGCTGGCCCACGTCCTCGCCGAGCGGGCGCCCGAGGGCCTGGACCCGGTCTTCGCCACCCTCTACCGCGAGGCGGAGGACGACCGCGGCGCCCTCCGTGCGGTGATCGACCAGATCGCCACCCTCACCGACGCCTCCGCCCTGGCGCTGCACGCCAGACTGGTGGGGCCGCCCCGGTCGTGAGGAGGCCGCCCCGGCGCGGTCGGTAACCCGCGCCGCCCCAGTAGACTTCCGGGGTGGCCGGGCGGATCAGGGACGAAGACGTACAGGCGGTGCGGAGCGCACTGCCGATCGACGTGGTGGTCGGCGACTACGTACAGCTCACCAACGGTGGCGGTGGCGAGTACAAGGGCGTCTGCCCGTTCCACGACGAGAAGTCCGCCTCCTTCTACGTGAACCCCGCCAAGGGCGTCTTCCACTGCTTCGGCTGCCAGGAGAACGGCGACACCATCGCCTTCCTGATGAAGATCGAGCACTTCACCTTCGCCGAGGCCGTCGAGCGGATGGCCGCCCAGGCCAACATCACGCTCCGCTACGAGGAGGGCGGCTACAGCCCCCGCCACCAGCAGGGCGAGCGCACCCGGCTGGTCGAGGCGCACAAGGTGGCCGCCGCCTGGTTCCGGGAGCAGCTCGGCTCGCCGGAGGCCGAGATCGGGCGGCGCTTCCTCGCCGAGCGCGGTTTCGACGAGGCGGCGGCGGCGACCTTCGGCGTGGGCTACGCCCCGGCCGGCTGGGAGAACCTGGTCCGCTACCTGCGGGGCAAGGGCTTCAGCGACAAGGAGATCCTGCTCGGCGGCCTGGCCTCGCAGGGCCAGCGCGGCGGCCTGATCGACCGCTTCCGGGGCCGGCTGGTCTGGCCGATCCGCGACATCGCCGGTGAGACGGTCGGCTTCGGCGCCCGCCGGCTGCGCGAGGACGACAACGGCCCGAAGTACCTCAACACGCCCGAGACGCCGATCTACAAGAAGTCCCACGTGCTGTACGGCATCGACCTGGCGAAGAAGGAGATCGCCAAGTCGGGCCGGGCGGTGGTGGTCGAGGGCTACACCGATGTGATGGCCTGCCACCTGGCCGGGGTCACCACGGCGGTGGCCACCTGCGGCACCGCCTTCGCCGAGGACCACATCAAGATCATCCGCCGGCTGCTGATGGACACCTCCCAGTACCGCGGCGAGACGGTCTTCACCTTCGACGGCGACGCGGCCGGCCAGAAGGCCGCCCTACGGGCCTTCGAGGACGACCAGAAGTTCGCCGCCAAGACCTCCATCGCGGTCAGCCCCGGCGGCATGGACCCGTGCGACCTGCGCCTGGCCAAGGGCGACGAGGCGGTCCGGGAGCTGATCGACAACCCCGTCCCGCTGTTCGAGTTCGCGCTGCGTTCGGCCGTCGCCCGGCACCGGGTGGAGAACCCGGAGGGCCGCTCGGCGGCCCTGGAGGAGGCCGCGCCGATCGTCGCCAAGATCAAGGACCGCTCGATCCAGCACGAGTACGCCGTCCGGCTGGCCGGCATGCTCGGCATCCTGGACGAGCAGTTCGTGGTCCGCCGGATCTCCCAGCTGGCCCGCTGGGAGCGCGAGCGCCAGCAGAACCCGCGCGCCAACGGCCAGCAGCGCCGCCCCGAGCAGGCCCAGCCGGTCCGCTCCGCCCCGCCGGCCTTCCGGCTCAACCCGCGGGACCCGGCCCAGTTCGTCGAGCGCGAGCTGCTCAAGCTGGCCCTGCAGCACCCGGACCTGGTCAGCCCGGCCTTCGACCACTACGGCGAGGACGAGTTCCCCACGCCGCCGTACACCGCCGTGCGCCGCGCCATCGGCCAGGCCGGCGGCGCCGCGTACGGGGCCACCCTGCCCGACTTCACCAGTACGGTCCGCGAGGCGGCCCCGGACGACCGGGTCCGTTCGCTGGTCACCGAGCTGATCGTCGAACCGGTGCGCTCGCGCCGCAAGGTGGACGCGATCTACGCCGGGGAGTTCCTGGTCAAGCTGCGGCTGCTGGCGGTCGACCGCCGCGTCGAGGAGGTCCGCGGGCACCTCCAGCGGCTCGGCACCCGGGCCTCCGCCGAGGAACTGCACGCGGTGCAGACCGAGCTGTGGCAGCTCCAGCAGTACGGGCAGAGCCTGCGCAGCCGGGGCGCCGCCGCGCTCTGACGCCGGGTCCGGTCCGGCGCCGGCGCGGGTGCCTCCCGGAGGAGCGGCCCTCGCGGCCCGCCGGAGAAAGTCCGCGCACGAGTCTCGGCCACGAAGCGTGGCGTACCGCACACTGGAGGGCGTCCCACCTCCGTCCAGCGCGCGGGTCCGCCAGAGTCGCGCCCGCCCCGAGGGATGCCCGTGGACCAAGGCCTAGCCGCGACCGCCCGCCCGACCACCGATCCGCTCGCCCCCCACGACGACGACCACGGCCGGGCCGGCCCGCCGCCCGCCGACGGTGCCCGGGTGCCCGCGCAGGGCCTCCCGGAGGGCCACCCCGTGCCCGCCGACCCCGATCCCGATCCCGTGCCCGCCGCCGGTCGGGCGGCGGAGCCGGGGGCCGAGGCCGAGCCGGACCTCGACGCCGAGCCCGACCCCGGCCCGGCGGCCGCCACCGGCCCGGCGGCGGACCTCTTCCGCCAGTACCTGCGCGAGATCGGCCGGATCCGGCTGCTGAACGCCGCCGAGGAGGTGGAGCTGGCCCGCCGGATCGAGGCCGGCCTGTTCGCGGAGGAGCGGCTCAACCGCGAGCCGCCGCCCCCCGACCCGCTGGCCGGGGAGCTGGACACCCTGGTGGTGACCGGGCGGATCGCCAAACGGCGGCTGATCGAGGCCAACCTGCGTCTGGTGGTCTCGGTCGCCAAGCGCTACATCGGCCGCGGCCTCACCATGCTGGACCTGGTCCAGGAGGGCAACCTCGGCCTGATCCGGGCGGTGGAGAAGTTCGACTACGCCCGCGGCTACAAGTTCTCGACCTACGCGACCTGGTGGATCCGCCAGGCGATGAGCCGGGCGCTGGCCGACCAGGCGCGGACGATCCGGGTGCCGGTGCACGTGGTCGAGCTGATCAACCGGGTCGTCCGGGTGCAGCGCGCGCTGCTCCAGGAGAGCGGGACCGAGCCGGGCCCGGCCGAGATCGCCGTCGCCCTGGAGCTGACCGAGGCCCGGGTGCGCGAGCTGCTCCGGCTGGCCCAGGAGCCGATCTCGCTGCACACCCCGGTCGGCGAGGAGGACGACGTCGCGCTCGGCGACCTGATCGAGGACGCGGACGCGGCCTCACCGGCCGAGTCCGCCACCTTCCTGCTGCTGCGCCAGCACCTGGAGGCGGTGCTGGCCACGCTGGGGGACCGCGAGCGCCAGGTCGTCCAGCTCCGCTACGGCCTGGACGACGGCCGCCCGCGGACCCTGGAGGAGATCGGCGTGCTGTTCGGCGTGACCAGGGAGCGGATCCGCCAGATCGAGTCCAAGACCCTGGTCAAGCTCCGGGAGCACGCCTTCGCCGAGCAGCTTCGCGGCTACCTCGACTAGGAGCTGGGCACCGGGGCGGCGGGGGTGGCCGGCGGCGAGGCCGGGCCGATCGGGATCGGGGTCGAGGCGATCATCTCGGCCAGCCCGGAGACGCCCGCCGTGCAGGCGTCCCCGGCCGGCTGGTGGCCGCAGACCCGGAAGGTGGCGTTCGGGTCCGCCGCGTTCACCATCGCCGAGTAGTTGTCGTAGCCCCAGTGGATCAGCGCCGTCTCGGTCTCGCCGCCGCTGCTGGTGATGGTCGCCCAGTCGTCCGGCGCGCCCTCGGTGATGGCGGCCCAGGCGGCCTGGCAGCGCTGGCTGTAGCGGAGGTAGATCACCACCTTGCCGATGTTGCCGGTCAGCAGGGTGCGGGCGTCGGCGCCGCAGCCGGTCGCCTTGGGGTCCTTGTGCGAGCAGCCCATCGCCTGGCAGGACGACTCGGTCGGGGCGGTCCGCGCGGTCGGGGTGGCCGTGGTGGCCGTCCCGGACCCGGTGACCTGGGCGACGGCGGCCGGTTCGGCGCCGTCGCCGCGGGTGTAGTGGACCCCGGCCAGCACCATCAGGGCGGCCACCGCGGCCGCGCAGCCGACCAGGGCGACCGGCCGCCGCCACCAGCGGACGGACGGCGCCGGCTCCGGCCGGTCCTCGACCACCGGTTCGGCGCCGTCGGGCTCCGCGGGTTCCGCCTCCGGCTCCGGGGCCGGGTCCGCCCCGGCCCCTTCCACCGCCGGCTCCTGGACCGCCGGGCCGTCCGGGTCCGGGTACGCCTGCGCCGCCGTGTCCGCCGGAACGCCGTCGGCGCCGGCCGCGTCCCGCGCACCCGCCGCGGTCTGCTCCCAGAGCGCCCGCAGCGCGGGGCCGTCGCACTCGACCGCCCTGATCAGGGCGTCGAGCGCCTGCTCGGTGATGACCCGCTTGCCGTTCAGCCAGCGTTCCCAGGAGGCCCGGCTGTAGTGGGTCCGGGAGGCGAGCTCGGAGAGCGAGAACCCGGTGGCGTCCTTGACCGCACGGAGCTCCTCCGTCAGGCGCCGCGCGGGCACGGAGAGGTCGTCCGGCAGTTGCTTCCAGGCGGAGCCCATTCGGTCAGTCCCAACATCGGAGGCGGGCGGCGGAGGCGCCGGAAGGGCCTGAAGGGGCTCCGGCCCGGGCCGTGGGGGCCGCTCCCGTGTCTCCAACCTCATCGGCATGTTGTCCCAAACACCAGGTCCTGGCCCTGAGACGGACGGAAGTGTCTCACAACCCCGGCTGACGCTCGAACAGGTGCCTGGTCGTCATGCAGAGTTCTCTCACCGGTGCGTTTCGCGGTCCGGATGTTTCGTCCGGACACCGCTTTGCAGGCCGGTCCCCGACGTCCCGATCCCCCACCGGACATGGCAGCCTCGCGGGGGGAGGCTGCCCCGTCCGAGGGACGTAAGGCGGGGGAGGGCGCTTCTGTGCGCCCTCCCCCGCCGTGCTCACGGGCCCGCCCGCGCCCGCCTCGGCCGAGCCGGTGTCAGTGGTGGAAGGCCGTCCTGGGCGGCACCCCGTACTCCTTGAGCGGGCGGGGCTGGCTCCGCAGCTCCGGCAGCAGCCGGTCGAGGTCGGCGAGCAGCAGGTCGGCCAGGTCCCGGGAGAAGCCGTTGCGGCAGACCACCCGGAGCACCGAGAGGTCCTCCCGGTCGGCGGGGAAGGTGTACGCCGGTACCTGCCAGCCGCGCTCGCGCAGTCTCCGCGAGACGTCGAACACGTCGAAGGTCACCTCCTCGGAGGTGGTGAAGGCGAAGACCGGCAGTTCGTCGCCCCGGGTCAGCAGCCGGAAGTCGCCGAGCGCCTCGATCTGCCCGGCCAGGTAGACCGCGACCTCCCGGCAGGCTCCCTGGACGGCCGTGAAGCCGCTGCGGCCCAGCCGCAGGAAGGTGTAGTACTGCGCGATCACCTCCGCGCCGGGGCGGGAGAAGTTCAGCGCGAAGGTCGGCATCTCCCCGCCGAGGTAGTTGACCCGGAACACCAGCTCCTCGGGCAGCGAGTCGTGGTCCCGCCAGAGCGCCCAGCCGACCCCGGGGTAGACCAGGCCGTACTTGTGGCCGGAGGTGTTGATCGAGGCGACCCGCGGCAGCCGGAAGTCCCAGACCAGCTCGGGGTCCAGGAAGGGCGCGACCATGGCGCCGGAGGCGCCGTCCACGTGGACCGGGATGTCCAGCCCGGTGCGCTGCTGCAGCGCGTCGAGGGCGGCGCTGAGCTCCGCCACCGGCTCGTAGGAGCCGTCGAAGGTCGAGCCGAGCACGGCCACCACCCCGATGGTGTCCTCGTCGCAGAGCGCCAGCGCCTCCTCCGTGCCGAGGTGGAAGCGCTCGCCGGCCATCGGCACGAGGCGGGCCTCGACCTCCCAGAAGGTGCAGAACTTCTCCCAGCAGACCTGGACGTTGACGCCCATCACCAGGTTCGGGCGGGCGCCGGCCGCGTACCGGTCGGCGTTGCGCTTCATCCAGCGCCGCTTGAGGGCGAGGCCGGCCAGCATGCAGGCCTCGCTGGAGCCGGTGGTGGAGCAGCCGACGGCGGTGCTCGGGTCGGGCGCGTGCCAGAGGTCGGCGAGGATCGCCACGCAGCGCCGCTCCAGCTCGGCGGTCTGCGGGTACTCGTCCTTGTCGATCATGTTCTTGTCGAGGCACTCGGTCATCAGCCGGGTGGCCTGGACCTCCATCGACGTGGTGACGAAGGTCGCCAGGTTGAGCTTGGCGTTCCCGTCCAGCATCAGCTCGTCGTGGATCAGCTGGTACGCCGTGTCGGCTGCCACCGGGCCGTCGGAGAGGCGGTGCAGCGGCGGGGCCAGCTCCATCGCGCTCAGCGGGTCGGCGGAGCCGACGAACGGATTGACGGACAGCCGGCGGTCGTCGCCGGTCCCCTTGTGCAGCGCCATGTGCTCCTGTCGCCCTTCGCTCCGGTTACCGCGTCGCCCCTCACGCTGCCACCGGCCGCCGGAAGGCGCATCTCCACGACGCGGCACGCCCGCTCCCGGGCCGCCGGGCGGATCAGGCGGCCGTCTCCGGGTGGATCTGCTCGCGGGCGGCCCGGTACTGCTGACGGACCGCCGAGCCGACCGGCAGGTCCTGCTCGGCGTCCGGCGTGACGGTGACGGCCTCCGGCAGCTCCCAGCGCGGCGGTTCGGGGGTGCCGGCCAGCGCCCAGGCGGCCTGCCGGGCCGCGCCGCGCGCCGCGTGGGCACCCGGCGGCGGCACCACGACCGGGATGCCGAACAGCTGCGGGGCGATCTGCCGCACGGCCGGCAGCCGACCGGTGGCGCCCAGTAGGAAGACCCGCTTCACCCCGACGCCCTGGGCGCGCAGCACGTCCAGCGCGTCCGCGATGTTGCAGAGCATGCCCTCGACGGCGGCCCGGGCCAGGTGCTCGGGGGTCATCGACTCGGCCCGGAGCCCGGTCAGGGTGCCGGCCGCGTGGGGCAGCGCGGGCGTCCGCTCGCCGTCCAGGTAGGGCAGCAGCACCAGGCCGTACGCGCCGGGGGAGGAGCGCAGGGCCAGGTCGCTGAGGCCGTCCAGGTCGCAGCCGAGCATCGCCGCCGTGGAGCGGAGCACCTGGGCGGCGTTCAGGGTGGCGACCATCGGTAGGTGGCGGCCGGTGGCGTCGGCGAAGGAGGAGACCAGCCCGGTGGCGTCCACCACGGCCTGCTCGTTCACCGCGAAGATCGTCCCGGAGCTGCCCAGCGAGACCACCGCGTCGCCGGGCCGCAGGCCCAGCCCGAGCGCGGCGGCCATGTTGTCGCCGGTGCCGGCCGAGATCAGCAGGCCCTCGGGGGTGTGCCCGGCGGGTTCGGCGGGGCCGAGCACGTCGGGCAGCCTCAGCTCGTGGCCGAGCGCGAGCTCCACCAGGTCCTGCCGGTACTCACCGGTGATCGGCGACCAGTAGCCGGTGCCGGAGGCGTCGCCCCGGTCGGTGGTGCGCCGCTTGGGATGGCCGAGCAGTTGCCAGACCAGCCAGTCGTGCGGCAGCAGCACCTCGGCCACCCGGCGGGCGTTGGCCGGTTCGAACTCGGCCAGCCAGCGCAGCTTGGCGATGGTGTACATCGGGCCGGGGACGGCCCCGATCGCCGCCGTCCAGGCCGCCGGGCCGCCGAGCGCGTCCAGCAGCGCGGCGGCGGCGCCGCTGGAGCGCGGGTCGTTCCAGAGGATCGCGGGGCGGACCAGGACGCCGCCGGCGTCCAGGCCGATCATGCCGTGCTGCTGCGCGCTGACGCCGATCGCCCGGACGCCCTCCAGCAGACCACCGGCGGCGGCGTCCCCCAGCGAGTGCAGCCAGACCTGCGGGTCGGCCTCACCGGCCCGCAGGTCGGCCGCCTGCGGCACGGGGTGCGGCGCCTTGCCGGACCGCAGCACCGCGCCGGTCTCGCTGTCGCACGCGACGATCCGGGTGCGACCGGTCGAGCTGTCTATCCCCGCGACGATGGCCATGTCGAGATCATGCCTCAGCGCACGTCCGGACGCTGCCAGGCCCGGTAAGTGTTGCTCGTTCGGTACCGCTCCGGAGCCGCGCCGGCCTCCCCGCCGTCACCGCGCGGTCACGGGCGGAAGGTACCCCAGCTGTCGTCCTCGACCCGGGTGCGGTTGAAGTACGACACCCGGTCGGTGACGGCGTTCGGCAGCTTGTCGCCGACCTTGTCGGCGACGGCGCCCGCCGCCTTCCCGGCCACCACGCCGGCCTGCTGCTTGGCCTTGTCGGCCGCGCTCTGCACCTTGGGGTTCCGGGCCACCTGCCGGGTGGCCTTGGCGATCTGTTCGTACCGCTGGCGCCCGGCCCGCGAGCCCAGGATGTAGCCCGCCGCGAGTCCCACGGTCAACGACAGCTTCCACATGATCGGATTCCACCCTCTCCTGGCGGCCATTGCCGCAATGCTCTACCCGTTCAGCGGGGCGGCGAACCGTCCGCGCTCCCCAGCATCCCCGGGTGCCGCGCCGGGCGCGCGCGGGGCACGCCGGGCAGGGGGTCCGCCGGGGCGGCCGGGGAAAGCGATTGGCGGACCACCCCCCCGAGTGCGCTAATGTATGTCCCGCAGCGAGCGCCGAGGAGCCCGGGGAACCGGGGGCCGAAGCGGAAGCTCGATCCCCCATAGCTCAATTGGCAGAGCAGCCGACTGTTAATCGGCAGGTTATTGGTTCGAGTCCAATTGGGGGAGCTCAGGTGGCGGGCCTTCGGGTCGGCCGTCCTGGCCGTGGTGCGACTGTGGTCCACCGCGATCCCGCATAGCTCAATTGGCAGAGCAGCCGGCTGTTAACCGGCAGGTTTTTGGTTCGAGTCCAAATGCGGGAGCTTCACCGGGCCCGCCCGGTGAGTGCTCAGAGCGAAGGCCCCCCGGTCACCGGGGGGCCTTCGTGTTTCCCCGACTCGACCCGACTCGACCCGACTCGACCTGACCCGACTCGACCTGACCCGACCGGGCCGGGCCGGATCGGGGCAGTCGGGGTCAGGCGGTGGCCTGCCGGTACAGCTCGGCGACCCGCTCGTCGAAGGTGACGCTGTACGAGGTGCCCGGCGTCTCGCCGCCCTCCTGGTAGCCGCCGATCACGCCGACCACCGCACCGGTCGTGGTGACCCAGGGGCTCCCGCTGGTGCCGTCGGTGTAGCCGCCGCAGTCGAAGCGCTCCTGGGTCGGACTCTGTGAGCGGGTATGTGCCGAACAGGTGATCGGTTCATCGCTTCCATTGGGATAACCGGTCACCGAGACGGCGAGGCCGAAGCCCTGGCCGGTGCCGAGCGGGTTGCCGCCGACCGCGTCCTCGATGTCCCGCCCGCCCGCCGCCCGCAGGGTGACGAAGGCCACGTCGTACTCGGGGTCGTCGTCGGAGGCCCAACGCGGATCCACGGTGATCGACTCGACCGGCCAACTCCCGTACGGCGAGTACCCGTTGCGATAGCCGGGGGTGAACACCAGGCCGTCCAGCAGGCCGATCCGGCGGCTCTGCACGCAGTGCGCGGCGGTCACCAGCAGATTGCGCCCGGGGCTCTGCACCACGCTCGCCGTACAGGCCCGCGGGCCCTGCGGGGTCCGCACCGAGAGGGTGCCGATCCGGTCGCCCACCGGGCTCCGCGGCGCCACCTCGGCGGTCGGCGCCCGGTCGCTCCCGCCGCAGGCGGCGCCGGCCAGCAGCAGGGCCGCCAGGGCGGCCGCCTGGGCCGCGCGCGCGGGCCGTACCGGGCGGGAGTCCATCGGGGCTCCGTCTCGTCCTCGGGGCGGGCCCTGCCGGTCCTGCGGTCCGCCGTTCGTGAGGAAGATCTACCAGGCCGGGCGCGGCGGCGCCAGCCCGGCCCGGTCAGCCCGTGGCCCGGTCGTAGAGGGCCCGCACGCGGTCGCCGAAGTAGCAGCTGTACGAGGTGTCGGGGCTGTTGCCGCCCTCCTGGTAGCCACCGATCACGCCGACCACGGTCCCGGTCCGGGTGTCCGGGTCGAAATCCGTCACCCAGGGGCTGCCGCTGGTGCCGCCGGTCCAGTCCGGGCAGTCGATCCGCAGCTGGGAGGGGCTCTGTTCGGAGGTGGTGTTGCTACAGGTGATCGGGACGTCGCTGGCGCCGGGGTAGCCGGTCACCTTCACCGGCAGCCGGTGGCCGCGGTCGACGCCCAGCCGGTTGGCGCCGAGCACCTGCTGCACCTGCCGGCCGCCCTGCGGCTGGACCACGGCGAAGGCGACGTCCACGTCCGGGTCGGCGCCGTCCTTCCAGGCCTGGTCGACGGTGACGGCCAGCAGGGGCCAGACGCCGCTCGGGGTCTCGCCGTCCCGGTAGCCGGGGACGAAGACCAGGTCGCCGCGCTGACCGAGCTTCGGGTCCCAGACGCAGTGCGCGGCGGTGACGATCAGGTTCAGCCCGGCGCTGTCGACCACGCTGGCGGTGCAGAAGTGGTCGCCGTCCGCGTTGCGCGTGAAGACGGCGCCGACCAGGCCGTTGAGCACGGTGGGCTTGGCGGTGCGGGTGACGCCGGTGTGCCGGGCGAGCGCGCCGCGCAGCCGCTCGCTGCTCCAGCCGTGGCTGTCCGCGGGGGCCGTGGCCGGGTGGGAGCTCACCGTCGGGGTGGCGCCGCCGGGGCCCGCCGCCGTGGTGCAGCCCGCCGCCGCCAGGACCGCCAGCGCGGCGCCGGCCGCCGCCAGCTCACGTACCGTCATCCGCCCAGGCTCCCGGGGCCGCCACGGGCCCGCCAGCGGGGCTGCTCCGGCCGGGGAGGCGTGAGTGTCCGGGCGCACCCATGTGCGCCCCCGGCGCGCACCACGGGTGATCGACCGGCTATGCTGCCCGGGACGGCCTTCCGGGGCCGTCTGCTGCTGCCGTGACCGGGTCACCGGCGCGCGCGGCGAACCGGGGCGGTAGCTCAGCCGGTTAGAGCAGGGGACTCATAATCCCTTGGTCGTGGGTTCGAGTCCCACCCGCCCCACCTTTCGCCCGGACGACCGGGCTTGACCAGGTGTGGTCATCTGCACGAACTCTAGTGACCGGCGACGGCGGCGACTGTACCGACAGGCCGGGAATCACCCGAATAGGGCCGCTTCGAAGCCACGTTGACGCCCCCGGTGGCCCATGGGCCACCGGGGGCGTTCCGCTGTCGGGCGTGGCGGCCCGCTCCGCCGTCAGCCGAGCCGGGCCGGCTCCACGACCAGGTCGCCGTCGCCGTCCTTGCGGAGCACGGAGACGGCCAGCTCCGGGTGCTTGCCCCCGGCGGTCAGGACCCGGAGGTCGGCGAGCAGCTGGGAGGAGTCGTCGACGAAGAACCTCAGCGGCTCCGGGGAGGTGGCCGCGAAGTCCAGCACGTCCTGGGCGCTGCGGCGGTGCAGCGCCCACTCCCAGGCACGCCAGGAGCGGCCCTGGTCACGGTTGAGCACGCCGAGCCAGAGGTTGTCCTCGGCCGATCCCCAGTCCTCCACCGTCTCGCCCCAGGCGCGGCTCCCGGCGAGGGAGACCGCCACCCGGCCGTCCCCGGCGCCGCTCGCCTCGATCACGGCGACCCGCTCGGCGACGCCGGGGCGGGCCGCCTCGCCGCGCAGCAGGTCCCGGCCGGCGCTGCCCGCCCAGCCGGTCCGCCCGCCGTCCGGCTGGGCGTTGCTGACGACGGTGAAGGTCAGGCAGCCCGCCACGGCCACCACGGCCGCGCCCGAGCGGAGCCGGGCGGCGCCCGTTCCGCCCGTCGTACCGGGGTGCTGCCCGGCCAGCGCCCGGCGGCCGAGCATCGGCAGCAGCGCGGCGGCGAAGCAGATCAGCCCGACCACCAGCAGCTGGTGGAGCATCTTCTCGTAGAAGTAGGACGTCACGCCGACGGTGGCCAGCTGGTACTCCATCACGCCGAAGCAGAGCAGCGAGACCGCGGTGAGCGAGAGCAGGGCCACCCGGCGCGGCCGGTTGGCGCGCGCGCCGCGCGTCAGCAGGGCGGCGAACGCGGCCACCACGAGCGGCAGCAGGAGGTGCCGGCTGACCGGGCCGATGCCGCCGGGCAGCGTCAGGACGTCCGCGGAGCCGGCCGACTGGTGGTTGACGTACGGCGGGAACAGCGCGAGCGCGCCGCCGAGCAGGGCGACCGGCAGCACGGTCGCCCAGTGCCGGAGCCAGCCGCGCCGGTTCACCACGGCCCAGGCGAGCACCGTGGCGGCGGCCGCCGGGAGCAGCAGGTAGTGGCCGAAGGAGACGCCGACCGTCAGCGCGGCCAGCACGGCGACCTGCTCGCGGGTGCGGTCGAGCGGGCGGATCGCCAGGCCGACCAGGAGCGCGAGCAGACCGAGGGCGAAGAGCTCGCTCAGGAAGCCGCGGCTGTGCAGACGGGGCAGCTCGGCGACGATCAGGTAGGCGGTGGCCGGGACGGCGAGCGCCAGCCCCCGCCAGCCGCGCAGCGCGGGCCCGGCGGCGCGGCGCACCGCCCACAGGACGGCTGCCGCCAGCGCGGCCGTGACCAGGGTGAAGAGTGTGACGAACAGCGACGCCTGGGCGAGCGGCGCCCCCCGGTCGGTGCCCCCGTGCAGGAAGCTGGTCACCACCGCCAGCGTCAGGTGGCTGCCCTGCGGGTAGGTGCCGAGGCCCAGCGTCACGGTGTCGAACGCCGCGTCCCGCTGCAGGGAGGCGAGACCGCCCAGGCGCAGGATGGTGTCGTAGAGGGCCGCGTGGCGGCCGAGGTCCTCGGCCTCCAGGACGGTACCGAGGCGGCCGACGGCGTCCCGCCGCAGCAGTGGGTAGAAGAGGAACACGGCGGCCGCCGTGGCGCCGAGGAGCACCGGGCGGTCGCGGACCGGGACGACGCGGCGCAGCCGGGCGCGCAGCGGCTGCGGGCCGGTGGGCGCTTCCGGAGGCCGGACCAGCCGGAGCGCGGCCAGCGGGAGGGCGGTGGCCTCCGCCAGCGCGACCGGGTGCAGGCCCCAGGGCCAGTAGCTGGTCAGCAGGCTGAGCGCGCAGGCCCAGCCGATCAGCAGGCCACCGGAGATCATCAGCCGGTCGAAGGCGGAGGCCCGGGAGCGGATCAGCGACGCGGCGGCGAACCAGACGAGTGCGAAGGTCACCAGGTCGGCCGAGGCCAGGTGGAGGACCGGCGGGAGCCCTAGGAGGGCGGCGGCGAACCAGAGCTGCCGGGAGTCCGGGCGGCGGCGGTCCCGCGGAACGCGGAACCGTCCACCCCCGGCGGAACCCTGTCCCGTCGTCACCGGATCCTCCACAGATCTGACGGGCGTCGCGATCGACATCTATCCCCCATGGACATGATGAAAAGTTGAGAATATTGAGCAGTAAGTATGAATATCCGTGCCAGCACTAGTGTGAGCCATGGTGCGTGTGCTCAGCGCACCGGGGAGGCCCGGGCGGGCGACCCCCCGCGCCCCGGCCGGACCGCTGTCCCGTCCGGCCCGCGGCCGCAGGGGCGTCGCCGTCGGCTCCGTATCCTGGCCCGATGCTCGAACCCGCACTGCTGCCGACGCCGCTGACGGACTGCACCGACGAGGCGTTGGCGCGGGCCGGGGTGGAGCTCCGGCTCAAGCGCGACGACCTGCTGCACCCCACGGTGCCGGGCAACAAGTGGCGCAAGCTCGCACCCAACCTGGCGGCCGCCGTGGAGCAGGGGCACACCCGGCTGCTGACCTTCGGCGGCGCCTACTCGACCCATCTGCGGGCGGTCGCGGTGGCGGCCGGCGCGCTCGGGCTGGAGAGCGTCGGGCTGGTGCGGGGCGAGGAACTGGCCGGCGCCCCGCGCAACTGGTCGCTGCGGGCGGCCGAGGCGGCGGGCATGCGGCTGGCGTTCCTGCCGCGGTCGGTCTACCGGGAGACGGCCGGCCGATGGGCGGCCGACACCGGGGTCGAGGCCGCTCTGCGGCGGCGCTGGGGCCCGTGCCTGGTCCTGCCGGAGGGCGGCTCCAACGCCTTGGCGGCGATCGGCGCGGCGGCCGTCCCGGCGGAGCTGCCCGACCTCGGCGCACGGGACGTGGTCTGCTGCCCGGTCGGCACCGGCGGCACCCTCGCCGGGATCGCGGCCGGACTGCCGCCCGGCGCGCGGGCGCTCGGCGTGGCGGTGCTGCGCGGCGGCGCCGGCTACCTGGAGGGCGAGGTCGCCCGGCTGCACCGGGCCGCGTACGGCCGCGAGTTCGACAACTGGCGGATCGACCACGACCACCACGGCGGCGGCTACGGCAAGGTGCCGGCCGCGCTCGCCGCCTTCGCCGAGGACTTCGAGCGGCGTCACGGGATCGCGCTGGAGCACCGCTACGTCGCCAAGCTGCTCGCCGCCCTGACGGAGCTGGCCGCCGCCGGTGCCTTCCCGGCCGGCACCCGGCTGACCGCGGTGGTCACCGGCCTGCCCGACCCGCAGCAGGGCCGGCCCTCGCCGACCTGACGGGCCCGGGACGCCCGCTGGCGCGACCACGCGTCCCCGGCCTTCCGGCGGGAGGTGTCGCCATCGCACGGATGTCCTCCGCCCGCGCCGCACGGACCCCGACGCCGCCGCTCCCTAGCCGAAGGTCAGGTTGGCGCAGGGGTCGGTGTCGGCCCCGCGGGCGTTCTCGGCGATGCCGGTGGGGACGCCGGTCGGGGTGCCGGTGGCGGCGGCGCCCGGTGCGGCCGTCCGGTCGGCCGCCGGCCCGGCCGGGGCGCCGGGGGCACCCGCGACACCGGGGGTGCCCGGGACGGGCCCGGTGGCCGCGGTGGGGTGGTAGTCGCGGCCGAGCGTGATGACGATGCCCCCGGCGCCCGGCTCCTCGACGGACCGGGCCTGCGGGAAGATCAGCGCCAGCTGGTCGGCGGCGGTCTTGAAGGCCGGGTCGTACGCGATCTCGGTGCGCAGCCGGCTGCCGCCGGTGGCGTCCAGGGTGATGTTCTGGAAGCCCTTGGCGCGGACCGCCTCGGCGCCCTTCCCGGCCAGCCCCGGGGTGCCGACCCCGTTGACCACGGTGATCGGTACGGCCGACTGCTCGGGCGAGAGCGCGGTGGGCGAGGCGTCCGGGGCGGCGGAGGGGGAGGGCGGGGCGGCGGCCGGGTCGGCCGCCTGGCCGGTGCTCTGCCCGTCCAGGGTGCGGTCCTCGCGCAGCAGCTTCCAGAGGGTGTCCACGTCGGGGTGGACCAGCGCGACCCGTTCGCCGGAGAAGCGCCAGGGGGTGGTGACGAAGGTGATGTCGGAGAGCTTGATGCCCTGCAGCGACTGGGCGAAGTCCACCAGCTTCATCGCGGTGCCCAGGCCCTCGTCCACGGTGAGCGAGCGGGTGGCGGCGTCGGCCAGCGGGAGCAGGGTCGGCAGCGAGAAGCCGAGCCCCTGGATCTTGCTGATCATCGCGGAGAGGAAGGCCTGCTGGCGCTTCATCCGCCCGATGTCGGAGTTGTCGCCGAAGCCGTACCGCGCCCGCAGGTAGTCGACCGCGGGCTGCCCGGAGAGCTTCTGCAGCCCCTTCCTGAGCTTGATGTTGTGCGAGTTCACGTCGTTCGGGACGCAGACGTCCACGCCGTTGATCGCCTCGGTCATCGCGGCGACGCCCTTGAAGTCGACCACGATGGTGTGGTCCACCCGCAGGCCGGTGAGCGCCTCGACGGTGTTCTGCGTGCAGGCGGGGTTCCCCTGGGGGAACTCGCCTATGGTGAACGCCGAGTTGAACATCTGGTTGGTCCGGGGCTCGGTCCACCGGCCGCTCGGCAGCTTGCAGGCCGGGATGGTCACCAGCGCGTCGCGGGGTATCGAGACGCCGACGGCGTGCTTGTGGTCCGCGTAGACGTGCAGCAGGATCGCGGTGTCCGAGTGGCCGACGCCCTCCTCGCCGCCGCCGAGGTCGGCGTTGCCGTCGGTGCGGGTGTCCGAGCCGAGCACCAGGACGTTGACCGGGACGGACGCGCCCGGGGTGACCGGGACGGGGGCCGGCGGTCGCTCGGTCGCGACCCCGCCCGCGTCGAAGGTGGTGATGTTGCTGTCCAGCCGGTGGTAGAACCACGCCCCGGCCCCCGCCACCGACAGCACGAGAACGGCGGCGAGGCCCACGGCGGTCTTCACGATGCGCCGCCGGCGCGAGCTGCTGCTCATCCCCCGGGCCCCCCGTCTCCTGATGTCGTCCCCGCACGCACCGGCCCATGGGCAGGCCCGTGCGAATCTCGAACGTTAGACGTTTCGGGGGAGGGTTCGGTTACAGCCGACGGGCGGCCAATTCGGCCGGATCGGCCCCGGGGCCTGTGATGCTTCTCACCCGGCCGCTTCTCACGCGCCGGGGCCGGAGACTCCCGCCAGCATCCGGCGGAGCAGGTCGCGCAGCGCCGTCCGCTCGTCCGGGCCGAGCGCGGCCAGCGGTTCGCGGGCGAAGTTCAGTGACTCGCGCAGCTCCTCGGACGCGGCGGAGCCGGTCTCGGTGGCGGCGACGAGCTTGACCCGGCGGTCCTGCCGGTCGGCCTCCCTGGTCACGAAGCCGCGCGACTCCAGGCGGTCGACGATGCCGGTGATGTTGGAGGGCTCGCAGCTGAGCGTCTGGGCGATGTGGCGCATCGGCATCGGTCCGCGCCGCAGCAGGGCGAGGACCTTGGCCTGGGCGCCGGTGAGCGAGCGGGCGGCGGCGGCCTCCTCGTACTCGCGGTGGAAGAGCGCGACCAGATTGGCCATCAGGTCGACGACCTCACGGGTGATCTCGTCGGGCTGCGGCGTGGCGGCCCCGGTCGGCTGGGTGTCCATGGGTGACAGTCTACCTGAACAGTTGACAACCTGAACCTTTCATGTCCATCGTTACTTCAGTCGCTCAACCTTTCAGGTCGCGCGGCATCACCGGGGGACCACCCAGACACCTCAAGGAGCACCACCGATGGCAACGCAGGAAGCGCCCGCCACCGCCCGCGAATGGCACCTCGCCGCCCGCCCGCAGGGCTGGCCGGTCCCGACGGACTTCGCCCTGGTCGAGGCGCCGGTCCGGACCCCGGGCCCCGGCGAGATCCTGGTGCGCAACGCCTACCTCTCGGTCGACCCCTACATGCGCGGCCGGATGAACGACGTGAAGTCCTACGCCCCGCCGTTCCGGCTCGGTGCGCCGATGGACGGCGGCGCGGTCGGCTACGTGGTCGCCTCCGCGGCCGAGGGCTTCGCCCCGGGCGACGCCGTGCTGCACGGCCTGGGCTGGCGCGAGTACGCCACCCTGCCCGCCGAGCAGGCGGTGAAGGTCGATCCGGCCGCCGCACCGCTCTCCGCCTACCTCGGCGTCCTCGGCATGACCGGTCTGACCGCCTACGCGGGCCTGCTCGCGGTCGGCGGCCTCAAGGAGGGCGACCGGGTCTTCGTCTCCGGCGCGGCCGGCGCGGTGGGCTCGATCGTCGGCCAGATCGCCCGGCTCAAGGGCGCCTCACTGGTGGTCGGCTCGGCCGGCTCGGCGGAGAAGGTCGCCCGGCTGGTCGAGGACTTCGGCTTCGACGCCGCTTTCAACTACAAGGACGGCCCGGTCCACGAGCAGCTCGCCAAGGCCGCCCCGGAGGGCATCGACCTCTACTTCGACAACGTCGGCGGCGACCACTTGGAGGCCGCGATCGGCGCGCTCGGCGTGCACGGCCGCGCGGTGCTCTGCGGCGCGATCGCCCAGTACAACGACACCACCGCCCCGGCGGGCCCGCGCAATCTGGCGCAGGCGATCGGCAAGCGGCTGCGCCTGGAGGGCATGCTGGTGCGCGACCACGCGGCCCTCCAGCCGCAGTTCGTCGCCGAGGTCGGCGGCTGGCTGCGGGAGGGGAAGCTGCGCGAGGAGCAGACCGTGGTGGACGGCTTCGAGAACACCGCGGAGGCCTTCCTGGACCTGCTGCGCGGCGCCAACACCGGCAAGATGGTGGTCCGCCTGGACGGCTGACGCCGGATCGGCCCGTCGACCGCCCCGCCGCCCTCCCCGGGCGCGGGGCGGTTTGCGTACCGGGCGCAGGGAAGCGGGCCGCACTACCGCATTCCGGCCCGATCCGAAAGTGCGTCAGTCATGGTGCGGGACGGCGCGGTACGGTGGTCCCGCCCGACGATGGGGCCGTTCGGGGGAGAGATCCCACCGAGGGGTGGACCTCCTTGGGGATTCGATTAGCATTGAGCGAAAGCCTGTCCGTTTTGCTCAATTTAGTGGCTTAATGTCGGCTAACGTGGGTAACTGTGGATCAACTACAGGCGCGAACGCGAGGCAGCTGGGGAAGGCGACCCTCGTCCACAGCCTGGAGGTCCCGGTGACGACACGTGGAGTCCTGTACGTCCACTCCGCGCCCCGCGCGCTGTGCCCGCACGTCGAGTGGGCCGTCGCGGGGGTGCTCGGTGTGCGGGTGAGTCTGGACTGGATCCGCCAGCCGGCCGCGCCCGGGCACTGGCGGGCCGAGCTCTCCTGGCAGGGAGAGACCGGTACGGCCTCGAAGCTCGCCTCCGCGCTGCGCGGCTGGCAGTTGATGCGGTACGAAGTCACCAGTGAGCCCTGCGCCACGGCGGAGGGCGAGCGGTACAGCAGCACACCCGCGCTCGGCATCTTCCACGCCGTCACGGGCATCCACGGCGACATCC
The DNA here is from genome assembly GCF_042737525.1 of Kitasatospora sp. NPDC059973. NCBI lineage: Bacteria > Bacillati > Actinomycetota > Actinomycetes > Kitasatosporales > Streptomycetaceae > Kitasatospora > Kitasatospora sp. NPDC059973. The sequence goes on from NZ_JBHWUI010000083.1 coordinate 38,657, forward strand.
TGATCCCCGAGGACCGGCTCCGCGCCGTCCTGCTGCGGGCCCGCAGCGAGGGGGCCGACCTGGAGGCGGAGATCGCCCGGCTGCTCGGCAAGCCCTGGGACGACGAACTGGAGCCCTTCCGCTACGCCGGCGAGGGCGCCCCGGTGCGCTGGCTGCACCAGGTGGTCTGAGGCAGGTGCTCTGAGCCAGATGGTCCGAGCCAGGTGCTCTGAGCCAGGTGGTCCGGGCCGGAGCCGTCCGGCCCGGACCATGACGAAGGGGCCGGCGCTCGTCACGAG
>NZ_JBHWUI010000084.1:0-36883 GCF_042737525.1 Kitasatospora sp. NPDC059973
GCGGACGGCGACGCGGCCGAGCCGGCCGCCGGCGAGCCGGTGCCGACCGCCGTGCCCTCGCCCGGGCGCCGGCTCTTCGTCGCCCGGACGCTCGCGATCGGCGCCTCCGGCGCGGCGGCCGCCGTGGTCGGCACCGGCACCTACGGGGTGCTGCGCGGGCCGCGTCTGAAGCAGGTCACCGTGCCGCTGGCCAAGCTGCCCGCGCGAGCGCACGGCTACCGGATCGCCGTGGTCAGCGACATCCACCTGGGCCCGATCCTCGGACGCGAGCACACCCGGCGGATCGTCGACACGATCAACGGCGCGCAGCCCGACCTGATCGCGATCGTCGGTGACCTGGTGGACGGCTCGGTCGCCGAACTCGGGCGTGCGGCGGAGCCGCTGGCGCAGCTGCGGGCGCGGGACGGCGCGTACTTCGTCACCGGCAACCACGAGTACTTCTCCGGCGCGGCCCCCTGGGTGGACTTCGTCCGCGAGCTGGGCGTCCACCCGCTGCAGAACGCCCGCTTGGAGCTCGCCGGGTTCGACCTGGCCGGGGTCAACGACATCGCCGGGCGCACCGAGGGCGACGGCCCGGACTTCGACAAGGCGCTCGGCGACCGCGACCGGGCCCGCACCTCGGTGCTGCTCTCGCACCAGCCGGTCACCATCCACGACGCCGTCCGGCACGGCGTCGACCTCCAGCTCTCCGGCCACACCCACGGCGGCCAGCTCTGGCCGGGCAACTACCTGGCCGAACTGGCCAACCCCACCGTCGCCGGGCTGGAGCGGTACGGCGACACCCAGCTGTACGTGACCCGTGGGGCCGGGGCCTGGGGCCCGCCGGTCCGGGTCGGCGCGCCGTCCGACATCACCATCGTCACGCTGGCCTCGCTCCAGGCCTGAGCCCGGCTGCGCGGCCCGCCCGGCCCGCGCTGCCCCGCCGGGCCGGCCGCCCCGCCGCCCTCAGGCCCGCTCGCCCGCGCCCTCGGTGTCGAGGTGCGGGAGCACCCGGTCCAGGAAGCGGGGCGTCCACCAGGCGGCGGGGCCCAGCAGGGTCATCACGGCCGGCACCAGGAGCAGCCGGACCACGGTGGCGTCGATCAGCACGCTGACGGCCAGCCCGAGGCCCATCATCTTGATCACGATGTTGTCGCTCACGATGAAGGCGGCGAACACGCTGACCATGATCAGCGCCGCGCAGGTGATCACCCGGGCGGTGATCTCCAGGGCGTGGGCCACGCTGCCCCGGCTGTCCCCGGTGCTCAGCCAGGCCTCGTGCACCCGGGAGAGCAGGAAGATCTCGTAGTCCATGCTGAGGCCGAAGACGATGGCGAACATCATCATCGGGACGTAGCTCTCGATCGGCACCGTCCCGGCGACCCCCAGCGCGGGCCCGCCCCAGCCCCACTGGAAGACCGCCACCAGGACGCCGTAGGAGGCGGCGATGGAGATCAGGTTGAGCACGGCCGCCTTCACCGCGATCAGCAGGCCCCGGAAGACGGTCAGGATGATCAGGAAGGCCAGGCCGACCACCACCGCGATGATCGGCAGCAGCCGGGCGGCCACGATGTCGGCGAACTCCACCTGGGCGGCCGTCGTGCCGGTCACGTAGGTCTTGGCGCCGCTCCCCGCCACGGCCTGCGGCAGGACGGTGCCGGAGAGGTGCCCGACCAGCTGAGTGGTCTGCTCGTCCTGCGGCCGCTGGGCGGGGGTGACGGTGTTGAACAGCACGTCACCGTCGGAGCTGGTCTGGAGCGGGGTGACGCCGGAGGTGTCGGGCGTGCCGGCCAGCGCCTGCTGCACGGAGCTCAGCAGCGCCGGGCGGGCGTCGGCCGCGACGGCGCTCTGGTCGACGACCACGGTGATCGGGCCGTTGGAGCCGGGGCCGAAGGCGTCGGACATCAGGTCGAAGGCGCGCCGGTCGGTGAAGGTGGTCGGGTCGGCCCCGTCGTCGATGTGGCCGAGCTGGATGGAGAAGAGCGGGATGGCGAGGACGCCGACGACGACCACCCCGGCGGCCAGGAACCACCACGGACGGCGCTCCACCCGCTGGGCGTAGCGGTGCCACGTCCCGGTGATCTCCTCGCCGGGCGCGACGCCGGTCTCGGCGACCGGCGAATGCACCGTCCAGCGGTCCATCCGGCGGCCGATCAGGCCCATCAGGGCCGGGAGCAGGGTGAGCGCGGCGAGGACGGCGGAGATCACCGTCACCCCCGCGGCGGCGCCGAGCTTGGCGATGAAGTTGACCCGGGAGACGACCAGACCGGCCAGCGCGATCACCACGGTGCAGCCGGAGACCAGCACCGCCCGGCCGCTGGTCGCCACGGCGTGCCCGGCGGAGGACACCGGGTCCTTGCCGTCCATCAGGCCCTGTCGGTGCCGGGTGAGCAGGAACAGCGCGTAGTCGATGCCGACGCCGATGCCGATCATGGTCGCCAGGGTGGGGGCGACCGTGGCGAAGGTGGTGGCGGCGGCCAGCAGGCCGAGCGCCCCGAGGCCGACGACGGCCCCGATCAGGGCGGTGACCAGCGGCAGGCCGGCCGCGATCACGCTGCCGAAGCCGATCAGCAGAACGACGATCGCGACCCCGAAGCCGATCAGCTCGCTGACCCGGTCGTCGGCCACCGGGCGCGCCAGTTCGCCCAGCGGCCCGCCGTACTCGACCTCCACCCCGGCCGCCCGCAACGGGGCGACGGCGGCGTCGACGCCGTCGAGGTAGTCGCCGCCGAGGGTCGTGGGGTTCACGTCGAAGCGGACGGTGAGGTAGCCGGTGAGGCCGTCCGCGGCGAGCGGGCCGCCGGGCGGGGAGGGCTGGCCGGCGGGCGGCAGCGGACTCTGCGCGGACTGCACGTGCGGCAGCGCGCTCAGCGAGCCGACCACCTGGTCGATCTGGCTCTGGAACCCGGTCAGTGACTGGCTGTCGTGGAGCACCACCTGGGAGCTGGTGCCGCCGGCCGCCGGTTCGTGCGCCTGGAGGACGTTGCGTCCCTCCTGCGCCTGGGTGTCCGAGAGCGAGAAGTCGTCCGAGAACGTCCCGCCGACCGCCCGGTCGATCACCTGGACGCCGGCCAGGGCGACCAGCCAGAGCACGATCACCAGGACCGAGTGGCGCGCGCACCACTCGCCCAGTCGCCGCAGGGCGCCGCGCCGGGGCGGTTGCGGGGGGCGGGCCGGGCCGGGGATGCGGGCGGGGCCGCCCGAGGACGAGGGCATGAACGCTCCTGGGGCCGGGGTGACGTTCCGTCACGCCTGGTCGGGCGGGACCACGGAGTCCCGATGCTAGGGAGCGGTGCCGCGCGATCCGGCGCGATCACCCGGTGACACGCCCCGGTGCCTCCGTTCGGCGGGTCCCGCCCCCGCGGCCGGCCGGAGCCTCAGGCCGGGCGCAGCTCCAGCAGGACGATCCGCGCGCCCTCCGGCCGCCCGGTGAGGCGGGCGGCGAGGATCCGCGGGATGTCGCTCTCCTGCGAGTACCCGGGCACCACCGTGACCTCCGCCCGCCGGACCCCGGGCTCCCCGGCCACGGCGTACGTCACGACGTACGTGGTCCGCTCGGGCGGCGGGGGCGGGCGCGTCCCCGGCATGGCGCCACCTCCTCGGCTCCCGGCCATTGTCCGCCGGTCCGGCCCGGTCCGGCCCGTCGCGTCGGCCCGGACCGGGACCGTGTGGCCGATCGGGGTGAATCCGGGCACAGTGGAAATCTCCGGGAGGGGGACCGTCCGGGAAGGGGCGACACCCCATGCAGACCACCTGGAAGGGGACGATCAGCTTCGGGCTGGTCAGCATCCCCGTCCACCTGTACTCCGCGACCCAGGAGCACGACGTCCCGCTGCACCAGGTGCACGCGAAGGACGGCGGCCGGGTGCGGATGAAGCGGTACTGCGAGCAGGAGGGGACGGAAGTCCCCTACGCGGAGATCGCCAAGGGCTACGAGTCGCCCGACGGGCGGACCGTCACCCTCACCGACGAGGACCTCGCCGAGCTGCCGCTGCCCAGCAAGAAGGTCATCGACGTGCTGGCGTTCGTGGACGCGGCCGAGATCGACCCGCTGATGTTCTCCAAGGCCTACTACGTCGGTGTCGCCGACAAGGCCGCCGCCAAGCCGTACGCGCTGCTGCGCGACGCGCTCACCGAGTCCGGCCGGATCGCGGTCACCAAGATCGCGCTGCGGACCAGGGAGTCGCCGGCCGTGCTGCGGGTGCACGACGGGACGCTGGTGCTGCAGACCTGCATCTGGCCCGACGAGGTCCGCCCGGCGGCCGGGATCGCGCCCGACGAGCAGGTGACCGTGCGGCCGCAGGAGCTGAAGATGGCCCGCTCGCTGATGGACACGCTCTCCGAGGACTTCGACCTCTCCCAGCTCCACGACGACTACCAGCAGGCGCTGCAGCAGGTCATCGAGGCCCGGATCCAGGGCGTCGAGGTGCCGCACGAGGAGGAGCCCGGCGAGGCTCCGGACAACGTCATCGATCTGATGGCGGCGCTGCGCAGCAGTCTCAAGGAGGCCAAGGGCGCCCACCGCGGCCGCCGGGCCGGGCCGGGCGCCGAACCGGAGGCCGGTCCGACGGCGGTGGAGGAGCCGCCCCCGGTGGCGGCCCCGGCACCCCGCAAGCGCGCGCCCGCCGGGAAGGCGGCGGGCGGGAAAGCGTCGGCCAAGAAGGCGACGGCTCCCAGGACGGCCACCGGCCGGGCCACCGCGGACCGGGCCGCCACCAGGACCGCGGCCGGCACCGCGAAGCCGGCCGCGGCCGCGAAGAAGACCACCAGCAGGAAGTCCGCAGCTCCCCGCAAGGTCTCGTGAGGCCTCGGTGAGCTGATCACCGGCAGTCCCCGACGTCCGGAGGCGATCCCAGATGGACCTACTGACCTACAAGGCGCTCGACACGGGCCCCGACGCGCCGCGGCACCCGAGCCTGGCGCACCGGGCCTGGCACGGCCTGCTCAGCCTCGGTCCGACGGCCGTGGTGCTGATGCTCGCGCTCTCGCTCGGCCTCGGCGCCGTCGGGTCCCAGGTGACCTCGCTGCCCTGGCTGATCGTCTTCAGCATCGTGTGGGGCGTCACCCTCATCGCGCTGTGCGGCATGGTCGCCCGCTGGATGACGCCCGGCCAGGGCAGGCACCGGATGGCCGCCTGACACCGGCCGGGGCGGGGCCGTCCTGACCCCGCCCCGGCCGCCGTCAGGCCACCCAGACGGTGGTGATGTTGCAGAACTCCCGGATCCCGTGGCCGCTCAGCTCGCGCCCGAAGCCCGAGCGCTTGACGCCGCCGAACGGCAGGGCCGGGTGCGAGGCGGTCATGCCGTTGAAGAACACCCCGCCGGCCTGGATGTCCCGGACGAAGCGCTCCTGCTCGGCCGGGTCGGTGGTCCAGACGTTGGAGCTGAGTCCGAAAGGCGTGTCGTTGGCCAGCGCCACCGCCTCGTCCAGGTCGGCGGCCTCGTAGACAGTGGCGACCGGCCCGAAGGTCTCCCCCAGGTGGATCCGCATCGCCGGGGTGATGCCGGTCAGCACCGTCGGCTCGTAGAACCAGCCGGCCTCCCGGCCCGCGGGGCGGCGGCCGCCGCACTCCACCCCGGCGCCGTGCGCCCGGGCGTCCTCGACCAGCTCCTCCAGGTCGTCCCGCCCCTGGCTGCTGGCCATCGGGCCGACCTCGGTCGCCTCCTCCATCGGATCGCCGACGGTCAGCGCCCGCATGGCCGCGGTGAACGCCTCGGTGAACGGCCGGTACACGGCGGTGTGCACGATGAAGCGCTTGGCGGCGATGCAGGACTGCCCGTTGTTCTGCACCCGGGCCCGGACGGCGGTGGCCACGGCGGCGTCCAGGTCCGCGCTCGGCAGGACCACGAACGGGTCGCTGCCGCCCAGCTCCAGCACGGCCTTCTTCACCTCGTCCGCGGCCGTCGCCGCCACCGCCCGCCCGGCGGGCTCGCTGCCGGTCAGCGTCACCGCGGCCACCCGGCGGTCGCGGATCACGCCCTCCACCGCGCCCGAGCCGATCAGCAGGGTCTGGAAGCAGCCCTCCGGGAACCCGGCCCGGCGGAACAGCTCCTCCAGGGCCACCGCCGTCCGGGGGACGTTGGACGCGTGCTTCAGCAGGCCGACATTGCCCGCCATCAGGGCCGGCGCGGCGAACCGGATCACCTGCCAGAACGGGAAGTTCCACGGCATCACGGCCAGCACCACCCCGATCGGGCGGTAGCGGACGTAGGCCCGGGCGGCGCCGGAGTCGGCGACGTCGGCCGGGGCGGGGTGCTCGTCGGCGAGCAGCCCCTCGGCGTTCTCGGCGTACCAGCGCATCGCCTTCGCGCACTTGGCGGCCTCGGCGCGGGCGGCCGCCAGCGGCTTGCCCATCTCCTCGGTCATCGTGCGGGCGACGGACTCCAGGTCGGCGTCCAGCAGGTCGGCGGCGCGGCGCAGCAGCTCGGCGCGGTACGCGAAGGAAGTGGTGCGGTAGGACTGGAACGCCGCCTCGGCGCGGGCCAGCCGCTGCTCGATGCCGGCGGCGTCCAGCGCTTCGAAGGTCTCCAGGGTCTCGCCGGTCGCGGGGTTGACGCTTGCGATGGCCATGCGGTGGGCTCCCAGGTGTCCGTGGGGGATTGCTCCGGAGTCGTTGCTCCACCCTGGCCGACACCCCGCCCCGAGCGCACCACCGCCGCCCGGCGTGTCCCGCCGGGCACCGGCCGCCGCGGCCTCACTCCGGCAGCGACTCCACCCGCGCCGCGGCCTCCCGGGCGCGGGCGCCCGCCCTGGTCCGGCCGGCCGTGACCAGCCGGTTCGGGAACCGGTGCAGGTACTCCGCCTCCAGCTGCCCGGTCCGCAGGGTGTGCCGCTTCAGGGCCTCCTCCGACCCGTACAGGAAGGTCTCGTGCCTGGTCCGGTGCAGCTGCTCCAGCTCGTGCAGCAGGGTGTCGTTGCCCAGGGCGTGCGGGGAGATCCCCGCGGGCCTGGTGTGCGGAGCGTCGTCCGGGTGCCGCATGGTCCACTACCTCCTCGGCGCGAATCCCCCCGTACCCGGGTGCCCCCGACCGCGGCCGGTACACCGGTGTGCCGACGGGACTCCCGTACCGGCAGTGTCGTCGCCCCCGGGGCCTTTCGCGAGGCGTGCCGCCCGGACGCCTCGCACGGGGGCCCGGGGAGGTGGCGGGCGGGTGACCGGATCGTACGATGACTATCCCGACGTCCCTTCCTTTCCCTCCCAGAATTCGGAACGATCACCCATGCCGCTGCCCAAGGCCGAACTCCACCTGCACATCGAAGGCACCCTGGAGCCGGAACTCGCCTTCGCGCTCGCCGCGCGCAACGGCGTCACGCTCCCGTACGCCGACACCGAGGAGCTCCGCCGGGCCTACTCCTTCAGCGACCTGCAGTCCTTCCTGGACCTCTACTACGCGCTGATGACGGTGCTGCGCACCGAGGCGGACTTCGCCGACCTCGCCGACGCGTACCTGGCCCGGGCCGCCGGGCAGGGGGTGCGGCACGCCGAGATCTTCTTCGACCCGCAGGCGCACACCGCCCGCGGGGTGCCGCTGGACGTGGTGGTGGAGGGCCTCGGGCGGGCCCTGGACCGCAGCGAGGAGCGGTACGGCGTCAGCACCCGGCTGATCATGTGCTTCCTGCGGGACGAGTCCGCCGAGTCCGCGCTGGAGACCTTCGAGGCCGCCCGGCCGCACTTCGGCCGGATCACCGGGATCGGACTCGACTCGGCTGAGGTCGGGAACCCGCCGGCCAAGTTCCGCGAGGTCTACCGGCGCGCCGCCGAGGCCGGGCTGCACCGGGTCGCCCACGCGGGGGAGGAGGGCCCGGCCTCCTACGTCACCGAGGCCCTGGACGTCCTCGGGGTCGAGCGGATCGACCACGGTCTGCGCTGCCTGGAGGACCCGGCGCTGGTCGACCGCCTGGTCCGCGAGCAGATCCCGCTCACCCTCTGCCCGCTCTCCAACGTGCGCCTGCGCTGCGTCGACACGCTGGCCGACCACCCGCTGCCCGCCATGCTCGCGGCGGGCCTGCTGGTGACCGTCAACTCCGACGACCCGGCGTACTTCGGCGGCTACGTCGACGACAACTTCCGTGCGGTGGCCGGGGCCCTCGCGCTCGCGCCCGAGACGCTGCGCCTGCTCGCCGCCAACTCCTTCCGCGCCTCGTTCCTGGACGAGGACCGCCGGGCGGCGCTGCTGGCCGAGGTGGCGGCCTACGCGTTCGAGCCGGCCGGCGTCTGAGCCCCGACTCCGGAGGCATCGAATCCGGAGGCATCGAATCCGGAGGCACCGGCTCCGGGCCGCGACGGGCCCGGAGCCGGTGGGAGGCTCAGACCAGCGTGCGCCAGAAGTACCAGGACTGGACGCGGACCGCGCTGGCCTGCGCAAATATGCTTGCATTCGGGCAAGTGATGGAAAATCGGACAAGCCTCTGACCTGGACTGTCCCGCGGTGACCCGCTCGAATGTGCCCTCAGATGTGCCCTCTGCGTGGCGCCGCGTCATGTCCAGCTTGAGGGACGGCGGCCTCCGAGCGACGAACGCTCCAGCGAGTCCGGACGCGGCCGTCAGCTGGGCCGGGGGACAGGTGAAGAGGGCGTAGTCGCTAGCGCTCTCCTATGGGTGGACGGCGGAGGGGCGGGGTTGTCATCCGTTCTCGCTCGGCACACGGGGCGCGGAGATGAGGTAGGCGGCGACGCCGGTGCGACGGGTGGTGAGCGAGGCGCGCAGCGTGCGCTGCTGGCGCGGGGTGACGATGCGCGACCACACATCGAGGGTGCGCACCGCGCGGCCGCCGTGTCGGGTGGGGAGGAACTGCTCGGGCGGGACGAAGGCCACGGTCAGGTTCCTCCGTTTCCTCCGTTGAGGCGGGCGCCCAGGCCGGCGGCGAGGCGGTCGGCCCGCTCGGGATCGTCGGGCAGTACCCCGGCGCCTTCGGTCATCAGGGCGTGGAACTGCTGCTGCTCGTACGGGGTGTTGGGCGGGAGGGCGGCGATGTGCCAGTGGACGTGGGCGTTGCCCTGCGCGCTGCCGAGACTCAGCACGTACACGCGCTCGGTCGCAACGGTCGCCGCGAGCGCGGTGGCGACGCGGTGGACCACGCGTTGCAGGGCGAGGTACTGGTCCTCGGTGAAGTCGCCGATGGTGTCCTCGACGTGGGTGCGCGGGGCGACCAGGACCTTGCCGTGCAGGGTGGGGTAGCGATCGAGGAAGGCGACGTGGACGCCGTCGTCCAGGACGATCCGGTGCTCGTAGCCGGGGGCGCCGGCGAGCATTTGAGCAGATGAAGCACGGCCCGTTGCGGGCCCGCTCGTTGTAGGCGTCGAGGTCGAAGGCGGTCACCGCGCCCACCCGCCGGGGCCGGGGCGCAGCGTCATGAAGCCGTCGAGGGGCTCGAAGCCGAGGGCGCTGTAGAGGGGCGCGCCGGCGGCGGTGGCCCTCAGTTCGATGGACCCGCAGCCGCGGTCCTGGAGGGCTTCGACGAGGGCGGTGGTGACGGCCCGGCCGTGTCCGCGTCGCTGGTGGGCGGGATCGGTCACCACGGTGTGGATGCGGCCCCACAGGCCGGTGGGGAACGCGGGGCCGAGGTAGCCGCGGTAGACGATGCCGATGGCGCACGCGGCGAGGCCGTCGGCGGCGGGCACGACGTAGGCGAGCAGGTTCGGGTCGGTGCCCAGGCGCTCGCGCATGTCGTCGCGGAAGGTGGTGCGCCACTCATCGGTGAGCGGGCCGCCGTCCAGGACGGCGACGCGCAGGCGCAGCAGTTCGTCGGCGTCCCCGGGGACGGCGGGCCGGGCTGCGGTGACGGGGGTCATCGGCTGGTCCTCTCCAGGACGACGTGGGTGGTCAGCAGGAGGCAGAGCAGGTCGTCGAGCGGGTACTCGGCCATGGCGCTCCAGCCGAAGGAGCGCAGCAGGTCGAGACTGGCCGAGCGCAGACCGATCGACTCCCAGCCGCCGCGTTGGCGTTCGGCGAGCGGGGTAGTGACGAGCAGTCGGCCACCGGGGACGAGAAGGCGACGGACGCAGGCGACGGTCGGCACGAGGTCGACGAACGGGAGGAACAGCCGACAGGTGATCAGGTCGAACTCGTCGGCCGGGAGCAGGCCCAGGCCCCCGCGGTCCGCGTCGAGGAGCCGGAAGTCGAGCCCGTCGCGCCCTCCCAGCCGGTCCTGGGCGGTGGCGACGGCGACCTCGGAGAAGTCGACCCCCGTGACCTGGAAGCCCAGATCGTGGAGGGCGGCGGAGTATTCGCCGGTGCCGCAGCCCACGTCGAGGGCCCGAAGGCTGGCGCCTTGGCCGACATGCTCGGCCAGCAGGTCGATCTCCTGCTCGGCGACGGGACGAAAACCCTTCCCCTGTTTGTAGTGGTCGTTCCAGTGGTCCGCGGCGGACACTTCCGCTCCTCTCGGTCTGGGCGTCCAGTGGACGGGTCAGTCGGTGCGGTGCAGGCCGGGCGGGTGCAGCGGACCTGGAGTCAGGCGTTCCAGCAGCCGGTCCACACTGCCGTCGGGCCGGTAGAGCGTGCGGTAGGCGTACGGGTGCCGTCCGCCGGGGAGCCTGGCGACGCCTTCGTCGGTGACGGTGCGGCCCTGGGTGATGGCGAGCAACTGCAAGTCGATGTCCGCGGGCAGTACCGCTTTCGCGCCGATGGGCGGGCGGCGGTGACGGCCGGCCACCTCATGCCCCGACCAGGGCGCGCAGGTCCTCCGAGGCGTCCCAGCCGTAAGTGGAGAACCCCCGCCCGTCGCCGGCGAGGTAGGCGGTGAGGGCGGCGTGCGAGGTGGGGAACATCGGGGTGGGCAGCGCGGAGGCGTCCATCCACAGGACGGCGAGGTGCTTGTCCGGCTCGGTGTTCGTCAGCTCGCCCCGCCACGAGGTCGCGGCGAAGACCGAGAGCAGGAACGGGCCCTTGCCGTCCCACCCGGCCTTGACCTGGATGGTGTGGACCAGCCGCAGGTCCTCGGGGGCGACGACCAGGCCCGACTCTTCGTGCAGCTCGCGGGCGGCGGCTTCGTCCAGACGCTCGCCCTCCTCGGCCTTGCCACCGGGGACGGTCCAGGCGGGCACAGTGGACCAGGAGTCGTTGGCGTAGTGGACGCAGGCGACCTTGCTCGCCTTCTCGTCGTGGACGATGACGCACACGGCCTGACGCAGGGACTGCACGGAGACTCCAACCGGTAGTGAGGAAATGGGTGTTCACGCCCCTCGATCCGTTGGAGTGAAGGTTTGCTGACGTCCAGTCATGAGAGGTGCGCGTCGGCAGCGAGCCGGGAGTCGAAAAGATGTATGCCCGAGACTACGGGCCCGCCACGACGGAGGTGCCCGAGTTGGCAGTGAGTCACCCGAAGCCTCGGTGGCTCCGGGGGCGTGCTGCTGATCCACTTCGACGGCATCCCCGACCAGATCACCTTTCCGTGCTCGGTGTTTCTTGATCGACTCGGCGTGTTGACGGTCCTGCCGATGTCGTGGCACTCGGCCGCGCCGCTTGCTCCCTGGGCCGGGCTGCCTGCCGGGGCCCGGTTGGGACCGCCGTGGCGCGGCCGGGCTGATTAGGCTGTCCTGACCCGGTGGTTGCGAAACCCGCGCCGCACTCACGTAGGGCGGGCGAGGCGACGTAGTTCTGTCGTCGGCCACTCCCGAGAGGCGGCGCAGGTCCTCGGCGAGGGGTGCCAGACGGCGCGCTGGCGCGCAATCAAGGTTTCGTGTGGCGTGTCCCTGGCAAACTATTCCAACCATGAGCTTATCTCCGGTCGCCGGCCACCCTGCCATTGCCGTCTTCCGTGAACCCCGAGGCGGGCGGCCCGCCCCGGTACTGGGCCGGCGGGTCGACGCCGAGGCGCAGCGGACCGCGCGCGTGCTGGCCGAGATGGCGACCCACGGCAGACCAGTCGAGCGGAACGCTGCGTTACGGCAAGCCGCGGCGACGGCACAGGAGTTGGTGGCCGCGCTGTCGGCTCTGGCTTCTGCCGTGTCAGGGGAGGACGTTCCGGCAGAGTCGACCAGCCAGTCGTACTTCCGGGTCCGCGAGGTGGAACTGTCGGACCAACAGGCCGCCCTGCACGGAGCCCTGGTCATCCACCGAGGTCTGGACGACCTTTGTGAGGCCCCGCTTTCGGGCGCCGACCTGGCACTGGAGGTCGCCGGGATGCGGCAAGCGGTGCTCGATCTCACCGGCGCAGCGCCGGGCGCCGCCCCTGAGCCCGTCCTGCCGCTGATCGTCCCCGAGCCCGGTGAGGGGACGCCGTTGGAGAGTGTGTGGAACGCTCGGTGGCTCATCGGGCACCAGGTCCATGTCCTGTTCAACGTCTGCGCCGCGGTCGCCGTGACCGACGCCGCCCGCCACCTGCGGGACGGCGACGTCGCCACCGCGCTGCTGAGGCTGGCCGACGCGACGGTGTACGTGCGCGCCTTCCCGGCGGCCATGAACCACGCCAGTACGATCCCCGCCGCCTACTACATGGCGGAGATCCGCCGGACCATGGCGCCGCCGTCGACGGACGTCCCGCTCAGCGGGCGCCAGCACCGCGGGTACAAGCTGTTCCGGGCGGCGATGAAGGACCTGCTGACCGTGCTGCCCGACTCCTACGAGCAACTCGCCTCCCAGGAAACCGAGTTGGCCGACGCAAGGGGAGCCCTCCTGGAAGCCGACATCGTGGACGCCGAACGGCACATCACCCTCGCGTACTCGATGGTCCACCTGCGCCGCTCCATCGCCCAGCGGCCGGAAGGCCCCGACAACGCCGTCGCCGAACTGCGGCTCATGCGCCACCGCCGCGCGGCCCAGTACGCCTCCCTGATCCGGTTCGGCGACCACTACATCGCCGACGCCGTCGCCGCCCTGCGCCACTACTGAGCTTGGCTGCTCACCGTTCGCACTCCCCGCAGGAGACCCGATGCCCGGCACCACGCCCAACACCGCAGTCGCCGCCGACTGGATCCTGGACCCAGCCGACGCCGACGCGTGCGAGCACCTGGCCCGCACCCTCACGGCCGGCGGACCCGACCAAGTCGACAACCGCGACTGGCTGACACGGGCCCGCGACGCCGGGGACGAGCTTCCGCTGCCATTGCGCCGCGCGGTACGCCGCTTCCGCAGGCAGTCCGGCCCGTGCGGCACCCTGGTGATCGGCGGCCTGCCAGTCGACCAGGCGATCCTGCCCCCGACACCGGCCGTGCCCGGCTCGGTCCAGCGCCAAGCCACCGTCCCCGCCGCGCTGCTCACCATGGTGGCCTGCGGGCTCGGCGAACCGCTGGCCTACCTGGCCGAGAAATCCGGCGCCCTCGTGCAGGACGTCGTGCCCGTACCCGGGCAGGAGACCTTCCACGGCAACGCCGGCTCGGTGCCGCTGTCCTTCCACACCGAGAACGGCTTCCACCCCCACCCACCCGACTACGTGGTCTTCCTGTGCCTGCGCGCCGACCACGATGGAACCGCCGGCATGCGCGTCGCCGGCCTCCGCCAAACACTGCCGCTCCTGACCCCGGCCGCCCGCGAGGCCCTGTTCGCACCGGAGTTCATCACCACACCGCCGCCTTCCTTCAGCCCCGACGCCACGAGCGGGGCCGAAGCCGAACCCCGACCGGTGCTGTCCGGCGCGGCCGAGGACCCCGACATCCGCATGGCCCAACTCGTCACCACCCCGCTCACCCCTCGGGCCACCGCCGCGCTGGCCGAATTCGGGCGCGCCTGCGAGGCGAGTGCCCGCACCCTGCGCCTGGCCCCTGGCGACCTGGTCGTCATCGACAACCGTGTCACCGTCCACGGCCGCACCGCCTTCCGGCCCCGCTACGACGGAGCGGACCGCTGGCTACAACGCACCTACGTCACCACCGACTTGCGCCGCTCGCGCGACCACCGCCCCGACGACGGTCACGTCCTCGCCCGCTGACCGGCACTGAGGGTGCCGGTCGTATCACTGTCGACCCGCCCTCTGAGCTCGTCACCGACCGCTTCGGTAGGACCGCTGACGTCCTCGTGGGCGACGGCCGCCGGCGGGCTCACCGGGCCGAGGACTTCCCACCGAAGGCGGCTCCGTCCTCGCGGGGCCGCTCGTCGACGGCCTGGCCCGGCTGGTCGCCGACGGCCACCGGCTGATCGTCGAACGCGACCGTAGCCTCTAGGGCCTGTGTGATGTTGTGATCAATCTTCGGGTTCTGCCCCCCTGCTCCGGGGTAGAACCCGGCGACAGCGCCTCGTCCCACACGTCTCCTCCGTCGGCCCAGGTCCACAGCCACTTGCGCAGCGAGGGTGCCGCATAGCACAGGCCGTCGTGGGGGTTTTCGCCCCAGTCCGGTTCCCAGCCGTCGGCGTCCCAGAGCAGCACCGGGTGATCGACGGCTATGAGCGAGACGTACCACTCCATGGTGCAACCGCCGCCGGTCATGAAGAACCACGATGACGGCGCCGCCCGGCTCGGGCGTGCGGCGTGATGGGTCGCTGCACACGGCCAGTCCGGCCTGTACCAGCCCGGGATGTAGTGCGGCGTCAGGGACGCGAGGCCGCCGTCAGGTCCGTACCCTCCATCGCCGATCTCGGTGTAGAGGCGCCTGAGCAAGGAAGGCAGCGAGTAGCCGAGTTCGCGTTCGGCGCGGTCGACCTCGGTCATTGTGAGCGGTGGGAAGGGCCGCTCGGGGAGGCAGCCTCGGGTGAGGCTCCTGCCCTTCTCGCTCCATGCGAGCGCGCGCAACCTCCGCACAAGTTCGTCATCGTTCGCCGCGGTGCGGCGGGAAGCTTCTGGCACGATCCAGGACTGTAGTTCGGCGGGCTGACACCCGGTCGGGAGGGCTGTGCATGCGTCCCGGGGGTGTCAGGGGAGAGATCGTCGCGATCAGGCCTTCGTGATTACGGTCTTCTTGGGCTGCCGGGGCACGGTCTTCTCGCGCTTGAGGTGTCCGTAGACCGTGGAGCGGGGGATGCCGAAGAGGTCGGCGATCTGTTGGACGGTCTTCTCGCGGGCGTCGTAGAGCTGCTGGGCGAGTGCGGCCTGATCTGGGCTGAGGCGGGGGCGTCGGCCGCCGACGCGGCCGCGGGCGCGGGCGGAGGCGAGGCGGTCCATGGTGTTGGCCACGATCAGCTCGCGCTGGAGCTCGGCGAGTACCGAGAGCATGCCGAACATCGCGCGGCCCTCGACGGTGGAGGTGTCGATGCCCTGCTCGATGACGTGCAGCCCGATCCCGCGCTCGCGCAGGTTCGCGCCGAGGGTGACCAGGTGCAGGACAGAGCGGGAAAGCCGGTCGAGTCGGGTGATCTTCAGCGTGTCGCCGGGCCGCAGCAGTTGCAGGACGAGTTCGAGCCTCGGGCGGGACGCCTTCGCGCCGCTCGCGGTGTCGACGTGGATATCGCTGCGCTCCACTCTGTGCCGCAGCAGTGCGTCGATCTGATGATCGGAGTTCTGGTCGGCGGTCGAGACGCGCGCGTAGCCGATGAGCATGTGTCGGAATTTATCTGACTGATCGTTCGCCGACATTGATATTCGACGCGAGTTGCCGACACTGATCACCTGCGGATTAGTGATCGCCGCGCGGAGTGTCGACAGACGGTCGTTTTTCGACACGGTCCCTCCGCTGCCAGACGGCTGTGAGCGGGCCAGCTGGCGTGCAGGTCGTCATCGAGCCTCGAGGGTGGCCTTCAGGACGTCGAGGTTCTTCGCGACTGCGTGCTTGACCTGGGGGCCGGCGAGCGCGGCGACGGCCTTGAGAGCTCCGGAGGCGGTGAGGTGGACGGTGTTGACCAGGCGGGTGGTGTGCTGGTCGGCCGCGGTCAGCCGGTAGGTCGCGGTTCCCGAGAACGGGCCGAAGTCGCCGTCGACGGTGAGCAGGTTCGGCGGGTCGTAGTCGGTGATGCGGAAGTGCTCCTCCGCGGGCCGCGGGAGGGTGCGGGTCTGGCGGTAGGTGGTGCCGACTCCGATCGGGCCGGGGGAGGTCTGCTCGGTGGTGTCGAGGGCGTAGTTCCAGCGGGGGAGGTTCTCGGGCTGGGCGAGATAGGCGAAGACCTGGTCGGCGGGCGCGTTGATGGTCAGGGTGTTCTCGAACTGCATGGTCGTTCCCTTCTTCGGCGCGTGGCCGGCGGGTCGTATGCGGGTCCTGCTTTCGGTCGAGGTCGAGGTCGAGGCTCAGTCGAGGCTGAGGCGCTTGTTGAGGGCCTCGCCCGAGGGGAGGGGGTCGATGAAGCGGTGCAGGAAGGTGAGCATGGCGTCGGTATCCAGGCCCTCGCAGGCGGCGTCCAGTCCCGCGTAGAGGGCCTGTTCGATGCCGGCGACCTCGGTGGCCAGATGCTCGCCCTCAGGGGTGAGGCTGAGGTGGAGGTAGCGGCGGTCCGTGTCGTCGGTGCGGCGTTCGACCAGTCCGGCCGCGACGACGCGGTCCACCAGCCGGCTGGGGTTGGTGCCGCTCTCGCACACCAGGAGTTGTCCGAGCCCGTTCAGGCTCAAGGTGCCGTGCTGCTGGAGCAGGCGCAGCACCTCGGCCTGCGACGGGGTGATGCCGTGGGGCTTGAGGGCCTGGATCAGCAGCCGGTTGCCTTCGCGTTGGGCTGCCAGGATCGCGAACCTCAGGTGTTCGGCCTTACGCACGCGCGGCCTGCCCGGCCGTCGGAGAGGTGGTCGGGACGGTGGTGAGGAAGTCCTGGACCGCGTCGGCGTAGCCGACCGGGTGGGAGAAGCGGAACATGTGGCCGGTGCGCGGCAGTACGACCTCGTGGGCGTCGGGGATACCGGCGAGCATGACCTTGGATGCGTCCTCGCCGATCAGCACGTCGTGCGAGGGGGTCAGGATCAGGGTCGGCACCTGGATCCGGCCCAGCACGCCGACGTAGTCGGCGGTCATGGCGGCCCGCACGCGGGCACCGAAGGAGGCCGCCGGGGTGTTCTCGAGGAACAGCTCACGGCTGCGCGCCTCACTCCAGTACACCTGCCCCTCGCGGTCGAAGGGGGAGGCCAGGCGGTGGGCGTGGGCCCGCAGCGTCAGCTGCCGGTAGAACGGGCCGCGGGCCTTGCCGATCGCCCGCATCACCGCCTTCCACGACTTGGAGGTGACCGGGTTGGCCGCGAAACCGCCGGACACGACCAGGGCGCGCAGGCCCTTCGGGCGGCGGGTGGCGACCGCGAGCGCGATGTTCGCGCCGAACGAGTCGCCGACCAGCACCCAGTCGTCCAGGTCCGCGACCACCTCCTGCACGTAGTCGGCGTAACGCTCCATATCGTCGACGCCCTCGGGCAGGCGGAGCGTCCGGGTGGGCGCGTCGCCGTAGGGGGCGAGCTGCTCGGCGCTCCACGGGGCGCCGGAGAAGCAGGGGATGAAGACCAGGGTCGGAATCTTCTCTGAAGTGTTCATATCGGACACGTTACACGACACATATGTCGTGACACAAGTAATCTGGGTCACATCCACAATGAGCCTCGTGCGCCCGTCGGCCTTCCTGGCGTGGTGTTGCGGGCCGCAGGAGGCAGGACTCCCGGGCCGATGCCGTGGGGCGTCCGGCAGCGGGTTCACTCCCCCTCGACGTCGTCCTCGGCGGTGTGGGGGTCTCAGCGGTCGCGTGCCGGGAACCGGGGTGCGGGTGAAGGCGTAGCGCCGAGGAAGTTGATGTGGTCGAACTGGATGGGTGAGAGGCGGGTGAGCAGGTCGTCGGTGACGGGGAAGCCGTCGGCGGCGAGCTGTTTCGGTCTCGGGACTGGTGAGCTCGCATGTTCAGTTGTCGCGTGTTCACCGCCGAGGTGCGATGGGTGTCGCGCTCGGTAGTCATGGCGAGCTCGGTAGGCGTCGCGCGGTGGACTACCGCCGCACGGTGTCAGCGTCGTGCGAAGGAACCCAGACCGGCGCGGTCGAGGTCGCGAGGCCGAGGTCGTCCAGGGCGGCGTCCGTGCCTGACAGCGCTAGGAGGAGGAACCGGGCCATGCCCATGTCGTAGCGGTGCCAGCCGTCGGGGAATTCGCCTCGCAGCCACACCACGACGGGCCAACGGTCCGGGTCGTCCCCTTCGGTGAGCCAGAAGCAGTGGTCTCCGTTGTAGTTGCTTGCCCAGTACAGCAGGCCGCCGGGCTCGGGGTAGACGGGGTACGGGCAGAGGTCGGGCAAGTCCTCCCGCATCTGCTTGAACGCAGCCCCGGTGTCGTTGATCAGCTCGTTGACCTTGCGGGAGAGGGCACCGGCGCCGATGGGTTGGCCGGGCAGCGGCCGCGGGGTCACGATGCCGAGCTCTCCGCGAAGTTCCCCGGGGCCGAAGAGATCGACGAATGCTCGGTAATCGGCGGGGAGCTGGATTCCGGCGACGTCCTGGGCCAGGTCCCACGGGCGCATCGGCTCAACAGCCGCCGGGTCCAGACCAGCGAGTTGCGCGAGTCCGACGATGTCCGGTCGCGGGGCGGTGCGGCGCCCTGCCCGTCCCCGGAAGTCACGTCGGGCGATCCACAGGACGAGGTCTCGCGCGATCTTCTCGGCGCTGGTCTCCGTGGTCACGACGTGTTCCCGAGTAGACGGATCACGCAGGACAACCTCGTAGCCACCCTCGTCCTCCAGCGCGACCGAGGCATACCAGGAGGACTCGTCCTCGCCGGCCTGGAGGATGACGAACGTGTTCTCCGCGTTGTCGAGCCCGCTGAGCAGTGTGCATATGGCGGCTTCGGACGGGTCGTCGACGCAGTCGCCGTTCTCGTTCTCAGCGTGATAGAAGTCCGCGGCCACACGCCCTCCCCTGGTGTTTCGGCAGGTCTGTCGGACGCAGCGTGACATGTCCGGCCGACGACGTTGCTGCCGAGGGCCCGATGGTGGCTTCACCGTTCGTGGTCACCCGGGGCGTATCGGCTCCAGGTTCCGCCGGCCTCGGTGACGAGGTGGGTGGTGGTCTTGTCGTGGTAGCCCAGGGCCCGGGCGACGACGGGAGCGGGGGCTTGGAGGACCAGTTGGCGAATCGCTGAGGCCCGACCGCGCTGGGTGGGAACGCCGATCGCCCGGAGTCGGTCAAGCAGGCTTCCCTGGTTCATCGGTTGTCCGGGCTGTCGACCAGGAAAGAGCCAGGCCGCGCTGCGACTGCTGGCGTGGGAGAGGCAGGGCTGTTCCGCCAGGTAGGCGCGCACGAGATCGGCGACGGGTGCGGGCAGTGGCGACGGGGGTCTCCGAGCCGGATTGTCAGGGCATCTCCGTCATCAGCCACGTCCGCGATGGTCAACCGGACGATGCGGCTGACGGGTTGGGCATAGAGCAGGACGAGTGCGGCCGCAGTTCGGGTTCTCAGTGGCAGGGCCTCGTCGTGCAGGACTCGGTGCAGGATGGCGAGGCGGCGGTGCTGGTGCATCGGAGCCTGGTCCTGCTTGATCACATGAGGGGGCAGGACGAGGCGGGGCATGGCGCCCTTGTCCATGCACCAGCGCAGGAACGGCTGGGCGGGTCGGCGGGTGGCGTAGTTGTCCGCGTGCCAGGCGTCGAGGTCGGCCTGTTGGCACTGGTCGAGGGTCCGGTTTTGTCCCGTGAGCCAGGTCAGGAAGGCGTCGGCCTGGGTGATCTGCTGCCGGGCCTCGGAGGTGGGGGATCGTCCGAGCGGCCCGGCTTCGGCCTTCGCCCGTAGGCGCCGCAGTTGGTGCCAGGTGGCGAAGCGGTGCAGGAGCTGATGTCGTGTGGGATCCTCGACCACTGCGAGGCGCTCGGCGAGCCAGCGCTCGTAGGGCTCTGTCGCTGATCTTGGGACGTCTTGGGTCTGTCATGCCGCCCACCAGTGAGTCCGGCAACAGCCGAGACCGTTGCGACATACTCGTCCGGTGCGTATAGGCGGATTTCCTCAACTCGCTCTCCGGTGTGCAGTCTGGGTCGGCGCAGTGCTCACTGCTCCGTTGCTGCTGATCGCTGGCGGACCGGCATACGACAGATTCATGCGTTATCTGAACCGTGAGGGCGGACCGGGTCTTCTCGCCAAGGAGAGGGGCTAAGTGCACCCGGGGTACTGGGTGGTCATGAACCGCCTCGTGCGCGCGCTGACGTGGCCAACACGTCGGGGCGGCCTCCTCAGACGCTGGTAGCCGGCGCCGATCGCAGCCAAATCAGTTCCTCAGCAGGATGCGGGTGCGGAGGAGGTCGAGCCTGGCCCGGCCATAGCCGGCCCGCTTGATCAGTTTGACCCTGGTCACCTGGCCTTCGACCTGGCCGGAGCTCCAGGAGCTCGACAGGCCGGCGACGACCGCGTCCCGGTCGTGGAGGAGTCCGTCGGCGAACTGCCGCAGGGCGGGCAGATCGTGCTGTCTGACCCGTTCGATCCATCCTTCGAGGTCTTCGCCGCGGTGCTCGCGCATGAGCGCGCCGAAGGCTCGGACGTGCTCGACGGAGGCGTCGAGTTCGGGGCAGGCCGCCCGGACCTCCTTCAGGCCCACGGCCTCGTCGGGGCGCAGGCGCTCGGGGCGGCTCATGATCCAGCGCAGGGCCCTCCTGGGTTTCGGCAGTGCCGGGGGCGGTGGCGCTGTGACGGTGCCCTGCTTCAGCAGACGGACGTAGGAGTTAACCACGCTCCGATCTCCGGGAAAGCCCTGGGCGCGCACCTCCCGATGGAGCTGGCTGGCGTTGCGGCATCCCTGGGTGAAGCGCTGGTAGATGTAGGGCTTGTAGTCGTCCAGCAGGGTCCGGCGCTGGGTGACTTTCACCAGCAGCTCGTCGACGTCGGCGGTGCGGGCGTATCGGCGGACGGCGTAGTAGTCGAGGTCCAGGTCACGGCTGATCCCGCGAAGGGACCTGCCCTGGGCGAGGAGTTCCTGCACAGCGCGGTGGCGTTCGCGGATGGTGGCGACGATTCGGCGGGGCCGGCCGCGGACGTCGAGCATGCCGTCCGGTTCTGCCGGTGGCTGCGGTTCTCCGGGCTGGTGCGTGGCCTGATGGGCTGTGCGGAGGCAGCCGTAGTGGCTGGTGACGGTCTTCTCCATGGCCTTGGCGAGGTTGTTCCACAGGTGCCAGGCGTCGGCGACCTGGACGGCCTGAGGGGCGGCCGTCCTGGCGGCTTCCGCGTAGGCGGAGGCGCGATCCCGGCAGATGATCTGGACCTCGGGGTGGTCGGCCAGCCAGCGGGCCACGGGTGCGGCCTCGCGGCCGGGCAGCACGTCGATCGGCCGGCGGGCCTCCAGGTCGACGAGCAGCGTGGCGTAGGTATGGCCCTTGAGCAGGGCGAAGTCGTCGATCCCCAGGACCCGGACAGGCCCCGGTTCGGTCGGCGCGGTGGTCCGCAGCAACCTCAGCAGGGTGTCTTTCACTGCGGTCATGCCCAGCCTCCGGGCGAGCCGTGCACCGGGCCGTCCGGCCAGCGCCCGGGCGACGCGGCCGAGGAGGTCCCGCAGGACGGGCGTATGCCGGGCATGCGGCTGGGTCAATCCCGGGATCTGCTCGGCGAAGGTGACAGCCGGGCAATCGGTCGTCATGCACTTGAACCGTCGCATCAGCATCACGATCACCACTGGCAGCCCGCCCAACGGCGCGTCCCCGAGCCTCCGCTCGTACCGGCCGTGTATTCGGCCCGAGAGCCTCCCACACCCCGGACACCGCGCTGACCGCGTACGGGAACGGGTACGCAGCATGACCACGCCCGCATCCCGGTGCACCGACTCGACTGCCACGTCCGCCAGATGCGGCAGAACCTCCCGCAAACCCCCTGAACTGCACACGCATCCGAAACGATCGAACAGCTACAACGTCACAAGATCAGCGACAGAGCCCGTTCACTCGTACCTGGCTGGGCACATTCATCTGCACGCCGACATCGGATCGCTCGCGCCTGCCCGGGGCGGGCTGGTGCGAGTCGTCGCGGCGCGTTGTTCGCCGAGTGCGCGGGCGGGTTGTTCGCGAAGTTGCTTGTTCTCCTCGGCGAGGCGCCGGATGCGGGCGTTGGCGGCTTCGAGACGTTGCAGCAAGGAAGCGTCGGAGGTGCGCTGACGTGAAGGAACCGGCGATCCGGGGTCGCGGCGGTGTGCTGCCCGAAGGCGCTCGATCTCCTCTCGTAGGTCTGTCTGGGCATAGAGCCAGGACCGGGACACTCCGGCCCGCTTCGCGACGGTCTCGAAGGTCACCGGTTCGCCCGCCAGGTCGAGGGTGCGGAGGGCCTGGATGGCCTTGGCGCGGGTGTACTCGCTGCGGCGACGGGCGGCGTCGACGATGTGCTGGCTGTTGTCAGCTCGCATCGGCAGTCGCCTCCGGCCGCCCGAGGTCGTCTTCCAAGCTGGTGTTCGGACGGGTCGAAGCCAAGTAGGGCGCCCGTGGGCCGGCCGGCACCGCCCGGACGGCCTGCCGGCGCCCGCGCCTCCCGCGACCTCCGGCGGTCGGCTCGGCACGGGCCGTAGGCATGTCGGGCCGCACAGACCGAGCCCGGCGGATCCGGTGCCTGTCTGCCGTGACCCGCGCCGCACGCTCCTCGGGCATCGACCGTCAGACGGGTGGCCAATTCCGTAGCGCCGGCGCGGCCGCCTGTCGGAGTGCGGAGCGGTCCGCCAATCGTGGTGGGTCGTTCGTGTTTCTCACTGAGGCTCGGAGTGGGGTGGTGCGGTGATCCGGCGATGAACGTCCTCGATGAGGTCCCGCATCGCCATGTGGAAGATCTCGGCTTGGTGTTCGCCGATGAAGGTGGTGTGTCCGAAGACTTCGAGGACGACCATGCCGTGCAGGTGCCCCCATGCGCTGACGAGGAGAGCGGCGGCAGGCGGCGGCAGGGTGTCCGGGCCGTGCGGAATCAGGTGTTCCAGGTCCGCTCGGAGGGCTGATGAGAGGACCCGGGTGTCGGCCGCGGCCAGTTGTGACGTGGTGAACCCGCCGAACACCTCACGTTGGAAGACCTCGCCCACCCGGCGCATCGCCTGCACGGTGGGACCTTCGGCTGGTGCCTCGTAGTGCCGCAGCGGCGCCCCGTACAGCAGTTGGAATCGCTCGGGGTGGGTGACGGCCCAGCGGCGGTAACCCGTGGCGGCGGCCAGGAACCGCAGAGCGGCGGGTTCGTCCACCATCGTGTCGACAGCCGCTGTCACGGCGTCAGCCAGGTCCTCGTACGCCTTGGCGACGAGAACCGTGACGAGGGCGTCCCGGTTCGGAAAGTAGTGGTAGAGCCCCTGCACGGTCATACCGAGGCCGCGGGCGACCGCTCTCAGGGACAGGGCGTGCAACCCGTGCTCGGCGAGGTGGCTCTCGGCGGCGGCCACGATCTCCTGGGTGGCGACGGCCCGGCGTCGTTGGCGCAGGGATGGCAGGACCGTCGCGGACGCGTCTGCGGACATGCGGCGATCCTAGGGTGCCGGCCCGCCGGGGATCGAAGCAGCGTACGACTATCCGAATACCTGACAGTGTTAGGTAAATCTCCTCCTGCTTAAAGTCCGATCGCCTGACTAGCGTCGTGTCCTGGCGATGAAGAGCCGGCAAGCGCCGCCCGGCGCGAATCGGGTTTCCGGCTGTCCGTGCGCCACCGCGAGGCGGCGCACGGCGGCGAGCCGCCTGCCCGGACGGCCTGATCATGCAGGTCACACGGGGGCACGCTCCGACACCGCCGGGGCCCGGTACGGGCCTCGGGAGCTCAGGAATCCACAGACGAGACGGTGCCGTACCGAGTTTTGAGGAGAAGGCCATGATCTTCCACATCAACCGCTTGACGCCCAAGCCCGACCTGAGTGAGGAGCAGGTCAAGGCCTGCCTCGACCTGCTGCGCCAGGTCGGCGAGACCTGTCCCGCCGTGACGTCGTACGTGGTCGGCCCGCATCCCGCCGGGGGCTTCGACTACGGCGCCGTGTTCGTGATCGAAGACCTCGACGGCTACCACGAGTACCTGAACCACCCCGCGCACGTCCGCCTCGAACTGGAAGGCATCGGCTACCTCGCGCGGTTCGAGGCCTTCGACATCACGGACTCCGCCGACCCCGAGATCAAAGCAAAGATCGAGCAGGTACAGGCTCGCCACTTCGCCGAGCACCCCGAGATCGCCGCACTCGTGGCCCAGGCCGCCTCCTTCACCAGGCCCGGCGGCGAAGACGCGACGACCCCGTCGTCCTGAGCGGCGAGATCCTGCCGGGCGCCACGCCACAGACCCGGCGAGGCGCCCGGCGTAGAGCGCACATTCAGACCGCGCCCAGCGCGCAACAATCCGCGGACCCAGGAGGTCACAGTGAGCACGAACGACCCGATCGACCGGCTCAAGGACGCGATCAACTCGCACGACCCGCACCGGGTCGCCGACTGCTTCACCACCGACTACCGGTCCGAGACCCCGCATCGGCCGCAGGACGGCTTCACCGGGAACGACCGGGTGCTCATGAACTGGACCGCCATCTTCGGCCGGCTGCCCGACATCCGGGCCGAGGTCCTGCGCCGCGCCGCGACCAATGGCGAGCTCTGGTCGGAATGGGAGATGGCCGGCACAGCCCCGGACGGCACCCAGGCCGTCATGCGCGGACCAGTCATCATGACGACCCGTGACGGACGCATCGACTGGACACGTTTCTACCTCAGCCCTGTCGCGGTCGACGTCAACGGATGAGCTGACCGAGGTTCTCTGAACGAAACGCTCTGGTCCTCGCCGAGGTGCGAAGGGCGGCTGCGGACAGACGCGAAGCCCGTGGTAGGACAGGTCATCCTCGCAGGATGCCTGGCCACCGGGGACTTCACGTCGGCCACCGGTGCTGTCGTACTCGACGTTCCGCACATCGGGGAAGGGGCGGCCAAGCTGCTCGGCGCCCGCCGCCCAGTCGGCCCGCCGAAGAGGTCTTGGCCGCTGGGCTCGTTCCGCCTGGTCGCCCTGGTGCTGCGCCGGTTCCGGCCGCACCGCGCCGGGAAGGCCTCCCCAACCCCCCTCACCCGCTCAGTCCACTGAGAGCGGCCGGCCCATCGGTGTGGTCCTGCGGACCGTACGGAGGCGGCCGACTGTCGTGGGATGCCCGCCGGGTGATGGCCGGGCTGTGCGTCTCGGTACCCGGCGGGCGCCACCAGGCTAGAGGCCGCTGCTGCGCTCTTCCCCTGGCGCCGCGGGGGGCGGTGGGGTGGGCCGGTGCCAGTCCAGGCACATGACGGTGGCGTCGTCCCTGACGTCGCCCCCGCAGGCTTCGGTGACGGCCGCGACCAGGGTGCGGACCACTTCGCGGGGGTGGTGGTCGCAGGTGGCGAGCAGGAGCGCGGGCAGGTCGACGGTGCCCGCGTCGCGGTCCTGCACGCCGTCGGTGTGCAGGAGCAGCCGGTCGCCGGGCCGCAGGTCGAGTTCCTGGACCCGGAAGCGGTCGGGGCGGGTGATGTGGACCCCGAAGGGCGGGTCGATGCGCACGTCCACTTCGCGGACGGCCCCGTCGCGCAGGAGCAGCGGCCAGGGGTGGCCGGCGTTGACGAGGCGCGCGCCCGAGCCGTCGAGGTTGACGCGCAGGAGCTGGCCGGTGGCCAGCGTGTGGTGGCCGTGGTCGAGGAGGGCTTGGTGGACGTGGCGGGCCTGCTCGGCGAGGTCCGCTCCGGTGCGGCGGGCGCCGCGGGAGGCGTTGACCAGGAGGGTGGCCATCAGGGAGGCGGCGGTGTCGTGGCCCATGGCGTCGGTGATGGACAGGTGCAGCACGGTGTGGTCGAGGGAGTAGTCGTAGGTGTCGCCGGCGATGTCCGCGGCCGGGACGAGGGCGCAGGCGAGAGTGGGTGAGGAACAGTTCCAGGACGCCGATGGTGTCGCCCCGGTTGGTGACCGGCGCGAGTACCCGCTGGCCCTGGCCGTCCGCGGGCGCCACGGTGACTGTCTGGGTGCGCAGCACGGTGTCGTAGACGGTGCCCCCATCGAGGGCGATGCGCTCGGCGTAGCGGCCTGGCCCTGTGGTTGTGGCGTCGTTGACGCGCAGCAGGCGCTGCGCGACCGTGTCGACGAACAGGAACGACACGGCCCTCGCTGATCAGGTGGTGTTTGCTGCCGGTCTTGCGGCGGACGACCGGCGACGGGCCGGTTGCCTCACCCCTTTTTCGCGCGCACGTGGGAGGCGTCCACGCACGCGCGCGTCCAGTCGATCAGTCCAGCCGCGTTCAACTCGGCCAGGAGTATGCGGTGCAGGGCCTCGAACACCCCGGCCTCCTGCCAGCGGCCGAGCCGGCGCCAGCCGGTCTGCCCGGAGCCGAAGCCCAGTTCCAGCGGCAACTGCTGCCAAGTGATGCCGGTGTACAGCACGAACAGGATGCCCTGGAAGCACCGCCGGTCGTCCATCGGGCGAGGTCCCGACGACCGCTCCGGCCAGGCCGGCAGCAGTGGCTCGATCCGGGCCCACAGCTCGTCGTCCACGATCCACGGCTTGTTGCTCGCGCCGTCACGAACGGACGAATCGTCACATCGGTCCCGCCCCACCAGCAACGATCAGCAAGATCGTGTTACGAGTTCTCACGGTAGGGATTCGGTTGTGTTGACGTATGGCATGGTTTTGTGAACGTCAGAGGCGTTCCGAGCCGCCGGTCAGGGTTTCGGGAAGAGCGGGCACGCGCCGCGATCAGCAGGGCGCTGTTTGCGGCTGATGTGCCCGCTCCGGGCGGGGATCTGACGGCTGTGTAAGCCCGGCGGGGCCGATGTGCCCCGAAAATGCCCCGCCGGGTTGATTCAGCGATATTTGCACAGGTCAGCGCGGTTCACAGAAGCGTCCGCCAGTAGTACCAGAACCGG
This sequence comes from Kitasatospora sp. NPDC059973, assembly GCF_042737525.1. NCBI lineage: Bacteria > Bacillati > Actinomycetota > Actinomycetes > Kitasatosporales > Streptomycetaceae > Kitasatospora > Kitasatospora sp. NPDC059973. The sequence continues at coordinate 26,567 of NZ_JBHWUI010000084.1, forward strand.
TCGAGGATCAGCAGCACGATCACCGCGTACCAGAGCGCCGGCACCACCCAGTGGTAGCGGGCGGCCTCCCGCACCACCGGGCGCAGGCCGCGCGGGGTCGGGATCACGCCGGTGCGCAGATTGTGCAGGGTGGTGTACCAGAACAGGGGGATCATGGTGGCCCAGACCACCATGCAGTACGGGCAGAGCGCGCCGATCCGGTACAGCGCCTGGTACATCAGCCAGGTCACGAAACCGATCCCGAACACCGTCCCGGCCTGGAGGCCGAGCCAGAACCAGCGCCGGTACGTCGCCCCGGCCAGCAGGCCGGCGCCGATCGCGATCACCACGGCGAAGCCGACCAGGCCCAGCAGCGAGTTGGGGAAGCCGAAGGCCTCGGCCTGGTCGCTGCGCATGATCGAGCCGCAGCTGATGATCGGGTTGATGTTGCAGTTGGGGACGTACGACGGGTCCTCGAGCAGCCGGATCTTGTCCAGTGTGAGGACGGCCGAGGCGAAGATCCCGATCGCACCGCCGATCAGCAGCAGGAGCGCGAACGGCCGGCTCGCCCCGTGGCCGCGCGCGGGTGCGGCGACCGTACCGGCGGGCGTCACCCGGTCACCTGCTTGACCATCGCGGTGAAGCGCTCGGGAGTGACGGGCGCGCCGTTCGTGAAGACGTCGAGCTTGGTGCCGTCCAGCTTCACCGTGGGGGTGCCGGTGACCCCGCTCTTGTCGAAGGCCTTGTTCACCTGACTGGCCCACGGGGCGTAGGTGCCGTCCTGGACGGCCTTCACGAAGGCGTCCGTCTTCAGACCCGGGACCTGCTCGGCGAGGTCCAGCAGCCGGTTCACGTCGGCGAAGCCGTCGTTGCGCTCGTCGGGCTGGTTGGCGTACAGCACGTCGTGGAACTGCTTGAACTTGTCGACGCCCTCGTTGAGCGCCGCTCCGGCGGCGGCCAGCGCGGTGCGCGAGCCCTTGCCGCCCAGGCCCTGGTCCAGGAACGTCGCCAGGTGGTACTCGATCTTGTAGGTGCCGTCGTCGGCGAGCTGCTGGACGGTCTTGCCGTTGGTGGTCTCCAGCTGCTCGCAGTACGGGCAGCGGAAGTCCTCGTAGATCTCCAGGGTGTGCGGGGCGTCGGCCTTGCCGTAGGTGATCACGGTGCCGTCGGCGCCGCCCGCGTTGGCGGGGACGACCAGCGGCCCGGCGGCGGCGGTGTCGGCCGGGCCGGAGGAGCCGCCGACGGCGAAGGCCACACCGGCGGCCAGCGCCAGCACGGCGGCGGAGGCGGCGCCGACGATCGTGCGGCGGCGGATCCTCGCCGCCCGCTCGGTGCGCTCGCGCTCCTCGCGCATCCGCTCGGTGGCGGCGCGCCGGGCCTCGCTCCTGGCGGCCCGGGTGTTCGTCGTCCTGGCGTTGATCGGCTGGGGCTTCTTGCTCATGGCGGGTGTCGTCCTGTGCTCTCGGTCGGTGACGGGCGGGCGCGCACGGGCGCGCGGCGAGAACGACCGGCCGGGAAACGCTCGGGAGAGTGCTCTCAGCAGGCCGGGACGGGCACCGGAGGCCCACGGCGGACGGCGGGGCTGAGCAGCACGTCCTCGACGGGGACGCGCACGCGGCTGGCGCGCGGGAACGGCATCCGCACCAGCGGCCGGGCCGGGACGGGCGCCGCGAGCAGCAGCAGCCAGTGGCCGACGGCGGCCGGGAAGCGCCGGGCGAAGTCGCCCAGCACCCGGGCGGAGGCGGCGAACGCGCTCAGCGCGGCGTCCGCGCGGCGCAGCCAGAAGGCGGCGGCCAGGGCGATCGCGCCGTGCAGTGCCAGCAGCACCAGCAGGCCGGCGGACCGGGAGACACCGTGGCCCAGCAGGACCCCGCCGAGCGAGCCGCCGCCGCACAGCAGCGGTTCGAAGCCGCGCGCGGAGCCGGGCGGGAGCGAGGGGCAGGTGCTCTGGGCGAAGTCGAACAGCGCGCTCAGACCCAGCTCCAGCGGCAGGAAGACCGCCGCGATCGCCGGGAAGCCGCGCTCGGATCCGGCCAGGGCGAACGCCACGGCGAAGACGGCGCCGCCGGCCACGGCCAGCGTGCCGAGCGGCAGCGGGCGTCCGGTGACCAGCACCTGGCCGAGCCCGGCGAGCAGCACGACCAGCGCGGCGAAGATCGCCGCGCGAAGCGTCCTGGTGGCCGGGCCGGTACTCATGGCATCCGAGTCTGCCACAGGTTGAACGGTGGACGACCTGGCCGACGGACTCCTGTGAAGATCCTCACCACCGGCTCTGAGCTGGGCTTATTCGATCCTTATCGAGGGCTCTCGGCAGCCGGACCGGGGCGGGCGGCGGCCGTGCGGGCCTCGACGATCTCCCGGAACAGCTCCAGGTCGGCCCGGACCACCCGCTCGATCGCCCCGGCCTGGGCGAAGCCGCGCGGCCCGCCGAACACCTGCTGCACCGTCTCCGGGTCGTACTCGACGCGGATCTGCAGCCGGGTGTGGCTCCGGTCCAGCGGGAGCAGCGCGAACGCGCCGTGCAGCCGCGGGCCGTTCAGCGTCCGCCAGGCCATCACCCGGCCCCGGCCCCGGTCGGTGATCTCCGTCTCGACGTCGCGCTCGGTCCCGCCGATCTCCACCCCGAGGTGCGCGAGGCTGGTGCCGTGCGGGTAGGCGCTGCGCACCCCGCCCACGAACCGCGGGTAGTCGTGGACCCGGTGCAACTGCTCCCAGGCCGCCAGCACCGGGGCATCGATGTCGATCTGCTCTTCGAGCGTGCTCATGAGGGGGCCGGACCTTCCCGGGCTCGGGCGCTGCGGTGGTGCGGGGCACCTCCAGCCTGCGCCCACCGGCCGCCGCGGGGCAACGAGAGCGGCGGTAACCGGACAACCGGGACGGCCGGGACGGCCGGGACGGCCGGGAGGACCGGACGACCGGGAGGCGACCGGCGGGCGGGGGCCGGAGGTCTGCGCGAGACTGGGCGCATGCCGGAGCTGCCCGAGGTCGAGGCCCTCAGCGCCTTCCTGTCCGAGCGGTTGACCGGGCGGGTGATCGCCCGGGTGCAGCCGGTGGCCATCAGTGCCCTGAAGACCTACGACCCGCCGGTGACGGCGCTGGAGGGGCGCACGGTCGGCCCCGTCACCCGGCACGGGAAGTTCCTCGACATCGAGGCCGGCGGCCTGCACCTGGTCGTCCACCTGGCCCGGGCCGGCTGGCTCCGGTGGAAGGACAGCCTCCCGGCCGAGCCCCCGCGCCCGGGCGGGAAGAACCCGCTGGCCCTGCGGGTGCGGCTGGAGGGGCCCGACGGGGACGGCTTCGACCTCACCGAGGCGGGCACCAAGAAGGGGCTCGCGGTCTACGTGGTGACGGACCCGGCCGCCGTCCCCGGTGTCGCCCGGCTCGGCCCGGACCCGCTGGACCCGGGCTTCACCCTGGCGGACTTCACCGCCCTGCTGAGCGGCGAGCGCCGCCGGCTGAAGGGCGTGCTGCGGGACCAGGGCGTGCTGGCCGGGGTCGGCAACGCCTACTCGGACGAGGTGCTGCACGCGGCCCGGATGTCGCCGTACAAGCTGGCGTCGAGCCTGACGGAGGACGAGACGGTCCGGCTGTTCGAGGCGCTCGGCGCCACCCTGCGCGACGCGGTGGAGCGCTCCCGCGGGCTGGCGGCGGGGGACCTCAAGGCGGAGAAGAAGCTCGGCCTGCGGGTGCACGGCCGGACCGGGCAGCCGTGCCCGGTCTGCGGGGACACCGTGCGCGAGGTGTCGTTCGCCGATTCCTCGCTGCAGTACTGCCCCACCTGCCAGACCGGCGGCAAACCGCTCGCGGACCGGCGGCTGTCGAGGCTGCTGAAGTAGCGGGCGGCAACCCCCGGGACCGGTCCGCCCCGGGGTTGCCGACGGGTGCGCCTACGGCTTGCGGGCGACGCCGCCCCAGTAGTAGGCGGCGGTCGGGTCGGCCGGCGGCTCGCCGTCCGGGCGCCAGCCCATCACCGGGGCGACCCCGGGCTCGATCAGCTCCCAGCCGTCGAAGAACGCGGCGACCTCGTCACGGGTGCGCGGGACGAGGGTCATCCCGCCGGCCCGGGCCGCCTCCGCGACCTTGGCGACGCTCTCCGGGTCGAAGTCCTGGGTGGGGTGGGTGAGCGCCAGGCAGCTCCCGCTGGGCAGCGCGTCGCGCAGCGCGGCGACCTTGGCCCACGGGTCGTCCTCGTCGGCGACCAGCATCAGGACGGCGATCATCAGCAGGCCGACCGGCCGGTCGAGGTCCAGCGTGGAGGTGAGCGCCGGGTCGCCGAGCAGTTCGGCGGGCTTGCCCAGGTCGGCGTGGATGTAGGTGGTGCGGCTGGCGGGCGTGGAGACCATCAGCGCCCGGGCGTGGGCGAGCACGATCGGGTCGTTGTCGACGTAGACCACCCGGGTGCCGGGGCTGACCGCCTCGGCGATCTCGTGGGTGTTGGGCGAGGTGGGGATGCCGGTGCCGAGGTCGAGGAACTGCCGGATGCCCTGCTCCCGGGCCAGGTGGCGGACGGCGCGGTCCTGGAACGCCCGGTTCTCCTTGGCCATCGCCTTCACGCTGGGGACGGCCTGCTCGATGGCCTGTCCCATGGCGCGGTCCGGCGGGAAGTTGGTCTTCCCGCCCAGCCAGTAGTCGTACACGCGTGCGGAGTGCGGAGCGCTGGTGTCGACGCCGAAGCGCTGCCACTCGCTCAGCTCGACGGCGTCGTCCTGGGCCTGGTCGGAGAAGTCCTGACTTGTCGTCATGGCCACGTCCTCTGAAGACAGATCATCACACTGGGGAGGTCAGCGTAGCGGTCCGGCCGGGGCGGTGGTCACCCGGTCCGCCGGGGTGCGGTGGGGCTGGGCCGTCGGAGTGATGCTGGGGGCCGTCGGAGTTGCGGGTGGGAGGCGTGACGGTTCGCGGGGGAAGCATCGATCATGCTGTCTGATCGTCAGATTACTTCGCGTAGATTGCTACTGGTCGCGGCCGGGATGTCGCTGCTCGGGGTCGCCGGTTGCCGGGGGTCGGAGGGGGTGGACGGCGCGGCCGCCGCCGCGCCGGGCCCGTCCGAGGCCGCCGGTGCGGCCTCGGACGGGCCCGCCGCCGCTCCGGCCTCCGCCTCCTCGGGGCCCTCGGCCTCTTCGGCCCCCTCTGCCTCTTCTGCCCCCTCTGCCCCGCCCTCCGCGGCGCCCTCCGCTCCCGTCGCCTCCGGCTCGCCGGTCGCCGCGCCCCGGAAGCTGACGTCCGCCGAGAGCAAACCCGTGTACGAACTCGACGCCGAGCGGAAGGTGGTGGCCCTCACCATCGACGACGGCCCGGACCCGCGGCACACCCCGACCGTGCTGGCCCTGCTGGAGCAGTATCGGATCCGGGCCACCTTCTTCCTGATCGGCGAGAACGCCGTCCAGTACCCCGACCTGGTCCGGGAGATCGCCGCCCGCGGTCACCACATCGCCAACCACACCTGGACCCACGCCGACCTGCGGAGCCTCTCCGATGCCAAGATCAAGGACGAGCTGGAGCGCACCTCGGACCTGCTGAACAAGGCCACCGGCAAGCCTCCGACCTGGTTCCGCGCGCCGGGCGGTGACTGGTCGACATCGTCGCTCAAGATCGCCGCCGACCTCGGGATGCGGAACATGGCCTGGTCGGTGGACCCGCGCGACTGGGCCCGGCCGGGCACGGCCGTGATCACCGACCGGATCCTGAAGGACGTGCGGCCGGGTGCGATCGTGCTCAACCACGACGGCGGCGGGGACCGTTCGCAGACGGTGGCCGCGCTGAAGACGTACCTGCCGGTACTGATCGACTCCGGGTACTACTTCACCGCGCCGCCGGGCTGAAAGGCGCATGGAGGGGAAGGTGGAGGCTTTTCCTGCTAAACCACTCGAAAGGGTGGATTGGGAGAACCGTTTCTGCGATTTCTGGGCCTCTAGGGTGATAGCGCATCAATTCCCCAGGTACCACCGAGTACCGCCTGAAAGGGCTCATCCCATGCGTCTGCGCAACACCGTTCTCGCCGCCGCCAGCGCGGTCGCCCTCGTCCTCGCCGTGCCGACCTCCGCCGGCGCCGCCACCGGTGACTTCCTGTACAAGGTCGGACGCGGAACCCAGGCGGGGATGGCCGACCCGGTGAGCGGCGAGTGCGTCAACCTCTTCGGAGCGACCGATGAGCATGCGGCCTTCGCGCCCGAGAACCTCACCACCTCGACCGCCACGGTCTTCCTGGAGTTCGATTGCGACGGCGACGTCTTCCGCGTGATGGACCCGGGCACGAAGCTCGGCAACCGGCTCCACCTGCGGTCCGTGGTCTTCTCCTGAGGCCGCCCGATCCCGGCGACGTGCGGGACAGCTCGGCGATTGGCTGAGACCGTTCCGGTGGGCCGACACCGGGAGCGGCCTGGTCGACACCAATCGCCGGGCTGTCCGCCCGGAGCCGCTCCGGCCGCGCTGGGCCGGGACGATCGACGTCCGGTCCGCCCGCTCCCGGGGCGCGGCGTCACCCGAGCTGTGGGGGAACGCGGGCGGGCGGCGTAGCGTGACGAGGGGAGGGTTTTCGTCCGCTCCGACCGCGGAGGAGGAACGATGTCGGCATCGGCACTCGACCCGGTGGAACAGGAGGAGTTCGCGGGTCGCACCCTGCGGCTGCTGAACGACGCCTGCCTGGGATTCATGGCCAGCATCGGCCACCAGACCGAGCTTTTCGACACCATGGCCGGGCTCGCCCCCTCGACCAGCGAGGAGATCGCCCGCGCCGGCGGGCTGAACGAGCGCTACGTCCGGGAGTGGCTGGGCGCCATGGTGGTCGGCGGGATCGTCGACTACGACCCGGAGCGGTCCACCTACGCGCTGCCGCCGGAGCACGCGGCCTCCCTGACCAGGGCGGCCGGTCCGGACAACATGGCCGGGCTGATGCAGTACCTGGCGCTGATGGGCGAGGTCGAGCAGCAGGTGGTGGAGGCCTTCCGGAAGGGCGGCGGGGTGCCCTACTCGGCGTACCCGCGGTTCCAGGCCCTGCAGGGCGAGGAGTCGCGGCGGGTGTACGACGTGGCCCTGGTGGAGGCCATCCTCCCGCTCGTGCCCGGGCTGACCGAGCGCCTGCGGGCCGGGATCGACACCCTCGACATCGGCACCGGGCAGGGGCACGCCGTCAACCTGATCGCCCGGGCCTTCCCCGAGAGCCGCTGCACCGGGGTCGACATCTCGGAGGCCGGCATCGAGGCGGCGCGGGCCGAGGCCGCCGAGCTGGGCCTGGCCAACGCCCGCTTCGAGGTCGCCGACTCCGCCGCGCTCACCGGCTCCTACGACCTGGTCACCGCCTTCGACGTGATCCACGACCTGGCCCGCCCGGCCCGGACGCTGGCCGCCGTCGCCGGTGCGCTGCGGCCGGACGGCGTCTTCCTGATGGGCGACATCGCCGCCAGCAGCCGGCTGGAGGAGAACATCGACCACCCGCTCGCCCCGGCGCTGTACGCGCTGTCGACCTTCTACTGCATGACGGTCTCGCTCGGTGAGGGCGGTGCGGGGCTGGGCACGGTCTGGGGCGAGCAGACGGCCCGCCGGATGCTCGCCGAGGCCGGGTTCGGCGCGGTGGAGACGAAGCAGGTCGAGGGCGACGTGCTCAACCTGTACTACGTGGTGCGGCCGGCCGGAGCCGGGGGGTAGGGGCCGCGGCGGGCGGGGGTGGCCGGGCTCTGCGGTCGGACGTAGGTTCGAAGAGTCCGAGTGAAGGAGGGCAGCGATGACCGGCAACGGCTACGCACACCCCGAGGCGCTGGTCCCCACCGAGTGGCTCGCCCGGCACCTCGACGACGGCACCGTCCGCATCGTCGAGGTGGACGAGGACACCACGGCGTACGGGCAGGGGCACATCCCCGGAGCGGTGGGCTGGAACTGGACCACCGACCTGCACAGCCGGGTGGGCCGCGACTACGCCGACCGCGAGGGCGTGCAGCAGCTGCTGCGCGCGGCCGACGTGGAGGACGACACCACCGTGGTGCTGTACGGCGGCAACAACAACTGGTTCGCCGCCTACGCCTACTGGCTGCTGCGGCTGCGCGGCTTCGGACCGGTGCGGCTGCTGGACGGCGGACGCAAGAAGTGGGAGCTGGAGGAGCGGGAGCTCAGCCAGGAGGTGATGGACTACCAGCACAGCGCCCTCCGGCTGAGCGGGCCCGAACACCCCGAGGTGCGGGCGCTGCGCGACGAGGTGCTGGCCACGGCCGAGGTGTTCGCCAAGCCCGGCGCCGACGCCGTCCTGGTCGACGTCCGCTCGCCGGCCGAGTACCGGGGCGAGGCACTGGCCCCGCCGCACCTGCCGCGGGAGCAGGCGCAGGTGCCCGGGCACATCCCCGGCGCGGTCAACATCCCCTGGTCGCAGGCGGCCAACGACGACGGCACCTTCCGGTCCGCCGAGGAGCTGCGCGCGCTGTACAGCGGGCAGGGGGTCTCCCGGGACCGCGAGGTGATCGCGTACTGCCGGATCGGGGAGCGCTCGGCGCACACCTGGTTCGCGCTCACCGAGCTGCTCGGGTACCCGGACGTGAAGAACTACGACGGCTCGTGGACGGAGTACGGCTCGCTGGTGCGGGCACCCGTGGCGCTGGGGGCGTGAGGCCGGGTCGGGTCCGGGTCGCGAGCGGTCGGCGGGTGACGGGCGCGCGGCGGCGCCATGTCGGCTCATTTCTTCTCATGAACATTTCATCCCGGAGGAGTGGGCCGGGGCCCGCCGGGACAGGGATCGATCCGACCCACTGTCCCAGTGACCCCGGAGACCGCCTTGCGCAAGAGAATGCTCGTCCCCGCCGCCGCCGGCGCGCTCGCCCTGCTGCTGACCGTCCCCGCCTCCGCCGCCCAGGGCGGCCCGGGCGCCGCGGGCATCGGCGACACCTACTACCCCAACGCCGGCAACGGCGGGTACAACGTCTCGCACTACGACATCCGACTCAAATACCAGCCCGTGACCGACGAACTGGAAGGCACCACCACCATCCTCGCCACCACGACCCAGGACCTCACCCGGTTCAACCTGGACTTCGTGCTCGGCGTCAAGGAGATCCTGGTCAACGGCCGCCCCGCCGCGTTCGCCGCCACCGGCGAGTCGGAGCTGGAGATCACCCCGGCCCGGCCGCTCGCCAAGGGCAGCCCGGTGACCGTGGTGGTCCGCTACGCGGACAAGCCCGGCGAGGTGAAGCGCGACGGCTTCTCCGCCTGGCTGCGCACCCCCGACGGCGGCGTCGCGGCCAACGAGCCGGAGAGCGCGCCCTGGTGGTTCCCGAGCAACGACCACCCCACCGACAAGGCCACCTTCGACGTCTCCGTCCTGGTGCCCGACGGCACCCAGGCGATCAGCAACGGCCTGCTGACCGGCCAGAGCTCCAAGGCCGGCTGGACGCGCTACAACTGGCGCGAGGCCAAGCCGCAGGCGACCTATCTGGCCACCCTGGCGATCGGCAAGTTCGACATCAGGACCGACACCACGCCCGGTGGGCTGCCGGTCACCACCGCCTACAGCAAGGACCTCGGCGACAACGACGGCGCGGCGCGGGCCAGCGTCGAGCGGACCGGCGAGGTGGTGGACTGGCTGAGCGGCTACTTCGGCGCGTACCCGTTCGACTCGGTCGGCGGCTACGTCCCCAACGTGCGGACCGGCTACGCCCTGGAGACCCAGACCCAGGTGTTCTACAGCCCCGCGCAGTTCTCGCGCGGCGCCAACACCGCCGTCGTCGTGCACGAGCTGGCCCACCAGTGGTACGGCGACAGCGTCTCCGTCCAGCGCTGGAGCGACATCTGGCTCAACGAGGGCTTCGCCCGCTACGCGCAGTGGCTCTGGTCCGAGCACGAGAACGAGGGCACCGCGCAGGAACTCGCCGACTACGTCTACTCCTTCTACCCGGCCGGCGACGCCTTCTGGACGGTCAGGCCGGGCGACCCGGGGCCGGACCACCAGTTCGCCGGAGCCGTCTACGACCGGGGCGCGGTGGCCATCCAGGCGCTGCGCAACGCCGTCGGTGACGAGAAGTTCTTCAAGATCCTGAAGGGGTGGCCGACCGAGCGCCGCTACGGCAACGCCACCATCCCGCAGTTCCAGGCCTTCGCCGAGCGGATCTCCGGCAAGCCGCTCGGGGAGCTGTTCAACACCTGGCTGTTCACCGACTCGAAGCCGGCCCTCTCCTCGGCGGGCGTCCCGGCGGCGTCGGCGCCCGGGGCGGCCGGCGCGCCCGCCCTGGCGCCGACGGCCAAGGCACAGCTGCCGGAGCCGAAGTCGTGGAAGAAGATCCAGGAGACCAACTCGGTCCACGAGCAGCGGCACTGACGCACCGGCCCGGCGCGCCCGGGGGGCGGGCGGGCGGGGCCCCC